>NZ_QLIS02000002.1:0-300000 GCF_003574475.2 Pseudofrancisella aestuarii
TGAAACTATAACACGCCGATGATAGTCTAGCATTCGCTAGGTGAAAGTAGGTAGTCGCCATCTTTTTCCATTTAAAGCCCCTCTAAGTAATTCTTAGCGGGGCTTTCTTCGTTTTTAAGACTCTTAAACTATTGTTTGTGTTTGCTTTTTAATATAAAATTAAGTTTGGTGTTTAATAAAAGGATATTTTAAATGAGTAATTATAAGAGTATGGATGAGTCCACTACAAGTGATATTGAGAATGTTTTAGAAGGTTTAAATAAGTATTGTGACTCAGACTATTTAGTTGAGACATATTCAAATCTTTTATTGAAGTTGAAAGACTCAAAAGAAGGCTTTCCAATAAATAGGTTTGAGCATTCTTTACAGTCAGCAACATTAGCTTATAAAGATGGAAGGGAGTTGGATTATGTTATTTCAGCTCTTTTACATGATGTTGGTGAGATATTTGACCCTTTTAATCATGATCATATTATAGCTGAGCTTTTAAGAAATTATATTTCAGATAAATGTTATTTTATATTAAAATATCATACGATTTTTCAAGGTTATAATTATTGGGATAAGGTTGGCTTAAACAAGAATCTTAGAGATGAATTTAAAGATAATGAGTATTATGATGATGCTGTTGATTTTATAGCGAAATATGATGATAAAGCATTTAGTTCTACTTATGAAAATATGACTCTTGATGAATTTAAGCCATTGATGAAAAAGTTTTTTATGCTGAAGCATAAAAATGCAAATATATTTAATGTTAATCAATAGAATTAAATAAATCTTATTTTAAATTTTTATATATTCAGATGTATATTAGATAGCTAGTCACTAATAGTAATATGTATGCTAAAGGGAATAAATATCTAAAAATATTATCTATTTTAATTGCTAGCTGTTTTTTATTGTTGCGTGTTAATCTTGAAACTATTAGGCTTTCTAAAATTGTTGAAAATAGTATTATGAAAGAGATTAATAAGAAGCTATCAGTAAAAGTAAAATAATCTATTCTAGGCATTTCTCCTTCAACTAGGAATTGATAAGCAATTACAGATAGTATACCTATAAAAGAAATGTTTAGGCGATCTGATAGAGCTTCTTTATCCATCCAAAATATTGCCCACATCCCTAAGACTAGTAAGGTTAGAGGTAGTAATACTTTCCACAATATATTGCTGGGTTTGCGGTCTAGGCTAATCTCTAGGATTAGCCTAGAGATTTCTTTTGCAGGACCATAATATTCTTTTATTGGTTTATCTATGGTTAGTTTATAGTCTTTGAGGCTCCATTCAGCAATATTAATATTGGGATTATTTTTCACATATTCTTTAACCATCATTTTTGCATTAGGACTAACAGATAGCTGAACTTCATCAATATCATATCCAAAAGGGATCATGTATATTTTTAATTTCTGCTTATCAAAAGGAAACTTTTCTAATTTCATAGGAGTTTCTAGTGTGAGAGAACGATGCTCTTTTAATATAATGTGGCCATTGTAGTTTACTTTTAATTGTATAGCTTTAATTTGAGGGCTGCCTATTTCATTAATTATTGAAACTTGAGGTCGCCATCCTTGAAATACTTCAGCAAGTTGAAACTCACCTTGATAAAGTTTATAGTTAGCATTTTCTTTTTGCGGATCAAATTTTAAGCGAGGATCGTTCCATTCATATTTAAATATTGCATCAATCTGTAATTGTTCATTTAGCTCATCAACGTTTATTATGTCAGTAACAAATGCTGTAGTCTGTATATTTGTAGGGCTTGAAGGCAATGTGTTTGCATATATTTTGATAAAGCAGGCATTACTACTTAGGACAAGGAAAAATATTAGCTTTTTAAACATTGAATTCATTGTAAAAATTTTTTAGTCTTTTATAAGATTTTACTTAATCAGTATAGATTCATCAAATTTTAAGATTGTTTTGTATAGATTATATTATTTAGAAAGATAATTATAAATTAAGATTATAGATTGCGACTAGTCTCTCCTATGTATAGCTGTCTTGGTCTTCCTATTTTTTGTGAAGGATCATCAACCATCTCTATCCATTGAGAAATCCATCCTGAAGTTCTTGCTAATGCAAAGATAGCTGTAAACATCTCTTCAGGGATACCCATAGCTTTTAGAATGATACCTGAATAGAAGTCTACGTTAGGGAAAAGTTTTCTCTCTATAAAATATTCATCACTTAATGCTATTTGCTCTAGCTCTTTAGCAATTGCTAATAGAGGATTTTCACTATCTCCTAGCTTAGCTAGGATTTCTTCACAATTTTCTTTCATTGCGGTAGCTCTAGGATCCATGTTTTTATAAACTCTATGTCCAAAGCCCATCAGTCTAAATGAATCATCTTTATCTTTAGCTTTAGCAACAAATTTTTCAATATTATTTACAGAGCCAATTTCTGATAACATTTTAAGTACAGCTTCATTTGCTCCTCCATGTGCAGGACCCCAAAGAGCTGTGATTCCAGCGATAATGGCTGCATATGGCGAGTTACCTGTAGAACCAGATAATCTTACTGTAGATGTAGAAGCATTTTGTTCATGATCAGCATGTAAAATAAAGATAGTATCCATAGCTTTTACTTGTAAAGGATCTGGTGTGTAACTTTTATCCTTAGCAAACATCATGTATAAGAAATTTTCCGTATAGCTTAAGCTTTTTCTAGGTTTTAAAAACTTTAAGCCTTTGTTATGTCTATAGGCTATAGCTGCAATAGTAGCTATTTTTGCAATAATCTCTTTTGCGGTATCTTCATGAGTTTCTTTTTGCCCTGTATGGATATGTTCAGCTGCTAAAACATTTACCCCTGCTATCAGCGATGACATAGGGTGAGCAGTCTTAGGAAGAGCTGTTATAGAATCTTTGATATGTTCACAAACAGGCATTTTTTCTACAATTTCTTTGGAGAAGGCCCTGGATTCAGCATCTGTAGGAATGACATCATATATAAGAGCATGGCAAAGATTCATGTAGCTAGATTTTTGAGTCCATTCTTGTATAGGATATCCTCTATGTAAAAGAACACCTTCATCTCCGTCAATATAGGTTATAGTTGATTTACAAGCAGCTGTAGACATAAAGCCAGGATCGTAAGTAAATACACCATGCTTTACAAGTGATGAAACATCAATACAATCATTTCCTAAACTTGGAGAATAAACAGGTAAATCAATTTCAATATTTTTGTCAGAATATTTAAGAGTAGCGAACTTAGACATTATATTAAAGCCTCCAGATATTAATTAAAAAATTTAAATACAATTAAAAATCATAGGTGTTTTACAAAAAAGACGCTCCCTAACTAGTTAAATAGCTAGCATCTAATAAAATAATAAGCTAAGAGAGTTATTTTTGCAAATAAAAAGAATTTTTATCGTTGTTTAAATATGTTAAAAATAGGTATAAAAGATGTATTAAGTTTGAATTTCATTTTGCAAAAATATATCATTACAACGGTTATATACTATCAAAAATTATTTATATATAAGTTGCTTCGGAGGACAAAGAAGTGAAAAGTATTAGAAATATTGGCTTAATGTCTATAATATCCTATAAATTTCCGATAACGGCGATAAGTTCTATCTTGCATCGTATAACAGGAGTGGTTTTATTAATAGCGACTCCCTTATTAGTTATAGGGTTAGGATATTCTTTAGCAGGACCTCATGGTTATGATGATGTTACGAGTTTAGTTACTTCTACATGGGTAAGTTTCTTTTTCTGGGTGTTTTTATCATCTATAACTTATCATATATTCGCTGGTGTAAGGCACATGATTATGGATATGGGTTTTGGAGAAGGTATGGGTGTTGCTAAAGCTACATCGCTTTTAACATTAGTTTTAGGAATTTTGTTTGCAGTTCTTTGGGGGTGTTATTTATGGCTGTAATATCATTAACGTCAACTGGGCTTAAAGACTTCTTTGTACAAAGAGTTACAGCAGTAATTATAGCTCTTTATTTTGCATTTGTTTTAATAAAAGCAGTTATACTATCTTATCATGGCGAGCTTAATTATGAGAGTTGGCATGATTTGTTTATAGGCGGCTCAGCTATATCGTTTTTTAAAGTGGCTACACTTATAACTTACTTAGCAATGTTCTTACATGCATGGGTGGGTATATGGATTATCTGTGGAGACTACGTTAAGTGCGCTTGGATATCAGCGACAATAATGCTTAGTTTTATACTAGTGTATGTCGGATGTTTCTTTTGGTTATTTGCTATTTTATTTTTTTATTAAGAGGTTGGTTTTATGAGTATAGCTAAACAAGAGTTTGATGCTATTGTGGTTGGAGCGGGAGGTGCAGGTCTTCGAGCTGCGTTTCAATTATCTCAATCTGGATTCAAAACAGCGGTTGTATCAAAGGTTTTTCCTACAAGATCTCATACTGTTGCGGCACAGGGTGGTATTGCAGCAGCTTTAGGTAATATTAAATTTGATGATGATTTACCTTCAGATGATTGGAAATGGCATATGTATGATACTGTGAAGGGTTCTGATTATCTTGGAGATCAAGATGCTATTGAGTATATGTGTGAACATGCGCCACAATCTATTATAGAGTTAGAGCATATGGGTATGCCTTTTTCTCGTTTGGAAGATGGTAAAATTTATCAAAGAGCTTTTGGTGGAATGTCTAGAAACTACGATCCAGCGAATCAAGCAAAAAGAACTTGTGCAGCATCTGATAGAACGGGACATGCTCTTTTGCATACGCTTTATCAAGGTAATTTAGCTCATGATACAAACTTCTATACTGAATGGTATGCGGTTGATTTGGTGAAGGCTGATGATGGTGGCATCGCTGGTGTTATAGCTCTTTGCATAGAGACTGGGGAAACAGTTTTTCTGCAAGCAAAAATTACAATTTTAGCAACTGGTGGAGCTGGACGTATTTATGAGTCTAGTACAAATGCTTATATCAATACTGGTGATGGTTTAGGTCTTGCCTTAAGAGCAGATATACCTCTTCAAGATATGGAGTTTTGGCAATTTCACCCAACAGGTATTGCAGGCGCTGGTGTGCTTGTTACAGAAGGTTGTCGTGGAGAAGGCGGGATTCTTAGAAATAAAGATGGTGAGAGGTTTATGGAGAGATATGCTCCAATGGCTAAAGATCTTGCTTGCCGCGATGTCGTTTCTCGTGCTTCTCAACAAGAAATTATGGAAGGAAGAGGAGATACTTTCAGTGGTTCTAGCTGTGTGTGGCTAGATCTTACTCACTTAGGTGAGGATGTTATTGATGAGAGATTACCAACAGTTAGAGAGCTGGCTAGAACATTTGCTGGTGTTGATCCTGTTGAGAAACCTATTCCTGTTGTGCCAACATGTCATTATCAAATGGGTGGCGTGCCAACAAATAAGCATGGTCAAGTTATAACTCAAGTCGATGGAGAAGATAAAGTTATTGGTGGATTATATGCTGTTGGTGAGTGTGCGTCTGTATCTGTTCATGGTGCAAATAGGTTAGGAAGTAACTCATTACTTGATCTTGTTGTGTTTGGTAGAGCTGCAGGTATGCATGCTGAGGAAAGTTTAAAGCACGGCATGAAGCGTAAAGATGCTTCAGAAGAGAATATACAGAAAGCGTTAGAAAGATTAAATAGATGGGACTCTTCTGAACAGAGAGGTTGTAAAGAAAAAATAGTTGATCTTAGAAAAGAATTGCAACAAATAATGCAAAAATATTTTTCTGTATTTAGACAAGAAAGTACTATGAAAGAAGGTTTAGAAGAACTTCTTAAGTTAAGAGAAAGATTAGAAAATGCTGTATTAGAAGATAATAGTAGAATCTTCAATATGACAAGAATTGAAGCTTTAGAGCTTGATAATCTAATGTTAACAGCAGTTGCAACAGCTAAATTAGCTTTAGAAAGAAAAGAGTCTCGTGGAGCTCACTCAAGAGTGGATTATCCAAATAGAGATGATGAAAATTGGATGAAACATACTTTATACTTCCTCGATGGGGATAAAACTTCTTCAAGAAGCGTTAATATGTCGCCTACAAAAGTTAAAGCATTCCAACCAGCTGAACGTAAATACTAATAAGGGATTTTTATCATGGAAGTAAAATTTAAAATTTATAGATACAATCCAGAAGTAGATACAAAGCCATATTACGATGACTATACAGTTAAAGTAGAAAATGAAGGGGTAAAAGTATTAACTGCTTTGGAATTAATTAAAGAGCAAGATCCTACTTTAGCGATGAGAAGATCTTGTCGTGAGGGTGTTTGCGGTTCTGATGGAATGAATATAAATGGTAAAAACCGTTTGGCTTGTGTTACATCTATAGGAGAGCTTAGGCAGCCTATTAAAGTAAATCCTTTACCAGGTCTTCCTGTTGTTAGAGATTTAATTGTAGATATGAAACAGTTCTACAAGAATTATGAAAAAGTTAAACCTTATTTAATTAATGATGATGAAGCTCCTATAAAAGAGAGATTACAATCTCCAGAAGAGAGAGCTAAATTAGATGGTTTATATGAATGTATTCTTTGTGCATGTTGTACTACCTCTTGCCCATCTTTCTGGTGGAATCCTGATAAATTTATTGGACCATCAGGATTGTTGCAAGCATATAGATTTATAGCAGATTCAAGAGATACTGCGACTGATGAGAGACTAGAGGCTCTTAAAGATCCATTTAGCTTGTTCAGATGTAGAACTATTATGAACTGTGTTACTGTTTGCCCTAAAGGCTTAAATCCTACTGAAGCTATTGGTAAGATCAGATCAGCTATGCTTAAGAAGAGTGTGTAAAAAAGCAAAAAATGGAAAATCATAAGTTATGACAAAAAAACACAATGATTTTGAAGAATGGTTAGAAAGTACTCAGTTTTCTGGAGGAAATCTAGAATACCTTGAGTCGATATATGATGACTATTTAAAAGGCAATCATGATGGAATAGATCCAGAATGGTTGTCTTTTTTTGATTCAGTGGCTGAAAATACAGATACAGTACATGCTGATATTGTTGATGAATTTAAGTATCTTGCTCAAAATAGAGCTGGTTCAGTCGTTGCTTCTGGAAGTGGTGATATAGAGTTTAAAATTAAGAACTTAGTAGGTGCATATAGGTCTCATGCTTATAAATCAGCAAAGATAGATCCTCTGAAGCTATTTAAATTACCACAAGATCCTGAGCTTAGCTTAACATATCACGGATTAACAGATTCTGATTTACAAGAAGAAGTCAATTTAGGGGTTTTAACAAATAATCAGTCAAAAAAATTACAAGATGTTGTAAATAAACTTAAAGCTATTTATGAAACAAATATTGGTTTTGAGTTTATGTATATAAATAATAAAGAAGAAAAAAAATGGCTACAAGATAAGATTGAGTCACAATCTCTTTTAACTAAAGAAGAAAAAAAATGGACTTTAGAACAATTAGTCGCTGCTGAAGGTTTAGAAAAATACCTTGCTTTAAGGTATGTCGGTCAAAAAAGATTCGGTTTAGAGGGTGGGGAATCTATGATTCCTTCTCTTCAATATGTTATAGAGAAATCTATCGCTAAATATTCTACTAATTTCATTCAGTTAGGGATGGCACATAGAGGCCGTTTAAATGTTTTAGTAAACGTGCTTGGTAAAAATCCAAAGGACTTATTTGAGGAATTTGAGGGTAAGCAAAGCGAAAAGAGTTTATCTGGTGATGTTAAATACCATATGGGATATTCTAATTATCGTGGAGTTGATGGTAAAGAAGCTAAGATTGCATTAGCATTTAATCCATCTCATTTAGAAGCTGTAGATCCTGTTGTGGAAGGAGCTGCTAGAGCTATCCAAGATAAGCTTGATGATAAAAATGCGCTTAACAGAGTTTTACCTATACTTATCCACGGAGACTCAGCATTCTGTGGTCAAGGTGTTGTTATGGAAACCTTTGGACTTTCTTTAACAGAGTATTATGGCACTGGTGGTACAATTCACATAGTTGTAAATAACCAAGTTGGCTTTACGACAAGTAGTAAATTCGGAGTTAATAGAAGTAGCATATACTCAACTGACGTTGCTAAAATGATAGATGCTCCAATTTTCCATGTTAATGGAGATGATCCTGAAGCGGTTGTAAGAGTTTCTGAAATTGCTTTAGAGTACAGGATGAAATTTAACAAAGATGTTGTTATAGATATAGTCTGTTATCGTAGAAATGGTCATAATGAAACAGATGAGCCATCAGGAACTCAGCCTGAGATGTATGAGGTTATCAAAAAACTTCCATCAACTTTGACAGTTTATTCTAAGCAATTAGAAGCAGAAGGTGTTGTAACAGCAGAGCAGTTAAATGATCTTAATGCAAAATATCGTTCTAAGTTAGATAAGGGTGAGTCTACAGTAGAGGTATTAACTAAATCTTCAATATGTAACAAGTTGGGTGTTTGTGATTGGAAACCTTATATAAAAGGTAAGCCTCAAGGTGACTATAGCTATGATATTATTCCAGAGACAAAGTTACAAGAATTAGCTTTAGAGATGTGTAAAGCTCCTGATGAAATAAAAATGCAGAACCAAGTTAAAAAGGCTATTACTGATAGAGAGAAAATGGCTAATGGTGAGCTTGCTATCAATTGGGGTTTTGCAGAAATGTTAGCTTATGCGACTCTTTTAGATAAGGGACATGATATAAGAATATCTGGTGAAGATAGTGGAAGGGGTACTTTCTCACATAGACATGCTGTCCTTAAAAATATGGATGTAGCTAATAAGCTAAAAGAATATATTCCATTAGAGCATATTAATGAGAATTCAAGATTTGATGTTATAGATTCAACATTATCAGAATATGCGGTTCTTGGTTTTGAATATGGCTATAGTTGCTATAGTCCTGAGTCTTTAGTTATTTGGGAAGCTCAATTTGGAGATTTCGTAAATACTGCTCAAGTAGTGATAGATCAATTCTTAGTTTCTGCAGAAGAGAAGTGGGGTATATTATCAGGACTTACTTTGCTTTTACCTCATGGACAAGAAGGTGCCGGAGCTGAACATTCATCTGCAAGATTAGAAAGATTTTTAAACTCTTGTGCAAATAATAATATGCAAGTTTGTACACCGACTACACCTGCTCAGATTTATCATTTGTTGAGAAGACAAGTTATTAGACCATTGAGAAAACCACTTATAGTGATGACACCAAAGAGTTTATTAAGAAATCCTTTAGCGGTGTCAACTATGGAAGAGCTATCAAAAGGTCAGTTTCAGGTAGTTATTGATGATAAGAGTGTACAGGCAGATAAAGTTAAAAAACTTATTATTTGTAATGGTAAAGTATATTATGATTTGATGTTGAAAAAAGAAGATAAACATCAGGATACTGCTGTTGTAAGGATTGAAGAGCTTTATCCTTTCCCTAAAAAAGAATTATCAAAAATACTAGCTAAATATAATAAAGCAACTGATGTTGTGTGGCTTCAAGAAGAACCTGCAAATAAAGGGGCTTGGTATAATATAAGACACTCTTTAGAAGAGTTGGTTAGTGATAAACAGAAATTAAGATACGTCGGTAGAGATAGATCTTCAGCTCCAGCTGTAGGTTATCATGCACGATATGTACAACAACAAGAAGAGATTATTAAAAAAGCTCTAGATATAAAATAAGAAGATTAAAAATAACTAGGAGTAGTTAGCAATGGTAGAATTAAAAGTTCCTATGTTTCCTGAGTCTGTTGCCGATGGTACTTTGTCTGAATGGCATAAACAGGAAGGTGATTTTGTTAATGAGGGTGATATTGTAGCAGAGATAGAAACTGATAAAGTTGTTTTAGAAGTTCCTGCTGTTGCAAGTGGTGTTTTAACAGGAGTTAAAAAACAGGCTGGCGATATAGTTCTTTCAGAAGAGAGTTTAGCTTTTATATCTGAAGATGGTAAAGCGCCATCTGCAGAGTCAAAGCCAGAAGAATCTGAAGCACCTAAAGCTAAATCTGGTGCAGAGATAGATGTGAAAGCTCCTGTGTTTCCTGAGTCTGTTGCCGATGGTACAGTTTCTGAATGGCATAAGAAAGAAGGTGAGTCTGTTGCTGAAGGTGATGTTATTGCAGAGATAGAAACTGACAAAGTTGTTTTAGAAGTTCCTGCTACTACAAATGGTGTGATCTCAAAAATTCTTAAGACAGAAGGTTCTACAGTAGTTTCAGCTGAACTGATTGCTAAGATTACAGAAGGTGCTGTTGCGACTACTAATAAGGCTGAGGAGAAATCAGAAGTAGCACAAGCGGCATCTGGTACAGAGCCACACTTAATCCCTTCTGCTAGAAAAGCTTTCAATGCAAGTGGTTTAGACAGTGCTAAAGGAATTGAGGGAACAGGTAAGAAAGGTCGTATTACTTCTGGTGATGTGAAAGCTGCTCAAAAACCTCAACAAGCTATCCAGCCACAAGGTGCTAGATATGAGAAAAGAGTTAAGATGACAAGACTTCGTCAGACTATTGCTAATAGGTTGGTTGAAGTACAACATACTAATGCTATTTTAACTACTTTCAATGAAGTTGATATGACAGCTGTAATGGAGTTAAGAAAGAAATATAAAGATCTTTTTGCTAAAGAGCATGATACTAAGCTTGGTTTTATGTCTTTCTTTATTAAAGCAGCTACTGAAGCACTTAAAAAATTCCCAGATGTTAATGCATCTATAGATGGTGATGAAATTGTTTATCATAACTATTTTGATATTGGTATCGCTGTTGGAACAGATAGAGGTCTTGTTGTACCAGTTTTAAGAGATACAGATACTAAAGGTCTTGCTCAAATAGAAAAAGATGTCTTAGAAATGGCTTTAAAAGGTAGAGATGGTAAGTTAAGTTTAGAGGATATGAAAGGCGGTACTTTCACTATCACAAATGGTGGTACTTATGGTTCTATGCTTTCTACACCAATTATAAACTCTCCACAAAGTGCTATTTTAGGAATGCACAATATAGTGGATAGACCTATGGTTGTAAATGGTGAAATTAAAATAAGACCTATAATGTATCTAGCAATGTCTTATGATCATAGAATTATAGATGGTAGTACATCTGTTAAGTTCTTAAAAATGATTAAAGAACTTTTAGAAGATCCTGCAAGAATTTTACTTCAAGTATAATTTTTCCTCCTTTTTAATACTCATTTTCTTTCAAGGAGATTTATCAATGAGTCTAGAGTTTATATCAAGTAAAGTAGCGGCTGTCCAAGATTTTCCTAAAAAAGGGATAGTATTTAGAGATATTACTCCTTTATTAGCTGATCCTAATGGCCTCAAAGAAGTTTCTCTTTGTTTGGTTGGAGAGATAAAAAAGAGAGGTCTTCAACCAACGATTATTGCTGGCGCTGAAAGCAGAGGTTTTATATTTGGGGTGGCTTTAGCAGAGATGCTTGGGTTAGGATTTGTTCCAATTAGAAAACCAGGAAAGCTACCTAGAGAAACTTATAGTGTTAGCTATGAGTTAGAATATGGTAAAGATACTTTAGAAATTCATAAAGATGCTTTTAAAAAAGACGATAGAGTATTAATAATAGATGATTTATTAGCTACTGGCGGAACTGCAAAAGCAGCAGCCGAGCTTGTAGAAAAAGCACAAGCTAAAGTTGAAGCGCTGATGTTTGTTATAGAGCTAGATGGACTAAATGGAAGGAAAAAATTAGGAAACTATAACATTGCTTCATTATTAAGCTTTTAGGATAAATCTAGTAGGAGATCTATTGTGAGAAAATACTTTGGAACAGATGGTATTAGAGGTTTAGTTGGTAAATTCCCCATAACAGCAGAGTTTGCTCAAAAATTAGGTAATGCTGTTGGTCAAATTATTGATGAGTACAAAGAGCGTAATCTCGTTATTATAGGTCAAGATACTAGAGGGTCATCAGATTTTATAAAATATGCTTTGGTTTCAGGTCTTACAGCAGCTGGTGTAGATGTGATAGATTTAGGGGTTGTGCCGACTCCTATAGTTGCATTTATGGCGGTTGAAAAGCAGGCTGGAGCAGGTTTCGTTGTTACAGCATCTCACAACAAATTTACTGATAATGGTATAAAGCTTTTTTCATCTAAAGGATTTAAATTAAGAGATGAGATTGAGCTTGAGGTTGAATCAAAAATAGATGGACCATTTTTTTACAATAAAGATTGTAAATTTGGAACTTATACAAAATTAGAAAATCCATTAGATGATTATGTAAAAGATTGTAAAGCTAAGTTCTCTCATTTTATTAAGTATAATGGAAAAGTTGTTGTTGATTGCGCTAATGGTGCAGGATCTAACAACTTAGAAAAATTATTAGCAGAATTTAATATAAATACTATAACGATTGCATCAAAGCCAAATGGGCTTAATATTAATGAAAAGTGTGGTGCGACATATATCAAAAATATTAGCGAAGCTGTGTTAAAAAATAAGGCTGATCTAGGGATAGCTTTAGATGGTGATGGTGATAGGATAATTATAGTTGACGAGAAAGGTCAAGAAATAGATGGAGATGCTATTTTATATATTCTTTCAAACTATACTAAAGTTTCTGGAAATACAGCGGGTGTCGTGGGAACAGCTATGACTAATATGTCATATGAAAATGAGTATAAGAAGCAAAATATTCCTTTTATTCGAGCTAAAGTTGGTGATAGATATGTTATCGAAGAGTTAGTTAAGAATAATTATAAGCTAGGCGGAGAGTCTTCTGGTCATATTATTAATTTAAACTATGGGACAACTGGAGATGGCTTACTTACAGCTTTACAGTTGCTAGCAATTCTGTCATTAGAAAATAAAGCAGTTTCTGAACTTTACTCAGGCGTAGAGTTGATGCAACAGACTATGATAAATGTTCCTTTAAAAAGCAAAGTTGGAGCAGATGAGCTAAGTACTCTTATAGAAGATGTATCAACAGTTGAGAAGAGGTTAGGTGATAATGGAAGAGTTTTGTTAAGACCATCTGGAACTGAGCCTGT
This sequence comes from Pseudofrancisella aestuarii, assembly GCF_003574475.2. Lineage (NCBI taxonomy): Bacteria > Pseudomonadati > Pseudomonadota > Gammaproteobacteria > Thiotrichales > Francisellaceae > Pseudofrancisella > Pseudofrancisella aestuarii. The sequence goes on from NZ_QLIS02000002.1 coordinate 12,937, forward strand.
ATTAAGAGTAATGGTAGAAGCTACTGACAAAGAAACGGCTACTAAAGAAGCAGAATTTTTAGTAGAAAAAGTAAAATCAAAATTGGCGGTGTAGTATGAAAAAACTAATAATGGGTAATTGGAAGATGAATGGTAATAGTGCTTCGATAAAAGCTTTATGCCAAGAAATCTCTAAAGCTAAATATGACAATGTTGATGTTGCTGTTTTTCCTACAAGTGTTTATGTAAAAGAAGTTAGAGCTCAACTGCCATCAAAAGTAGGTGTTGGTTTACAAAACATTACTTTTTATGATGATGGTGCTTATACTGGCGAAATCTCTAAGGCAATGTTAGAAGATGTCGGTTGTGATTATGTTCTTATTGGACATTCTGAAAGAAGATCTTTATTTGGTGAAACAAACGAAGATGTATTTAAAAAGTTAAAAAAAGTAATTGATACAAATGTTGTTCCAGTTGTGTGTATTGGCGAATCTTTAGCTGATAGAAATGGGGGTAAACTTCAGTCAGTATTATCTGGGCAGTTGGAATTAATACTAAATGGTTTGTCTAAAGAGCAACTAGCTAAAGTTGTATTAGCATATGAGCCTGTTTGGGCAATAGGCACTGGAGTTGTAGCAACTCTTGATCAAGTGCAAGAAACTCATAGTTTTGTTAGATCATTAGTAGCGAAAGTTGATGCTGAAATAGCTAAAAATATAAAAATAGTTTACGGCGGTAGTTTAAAGGCTAGTAATGCTGAAGAAATATTAAAGCTTCCAGATGTTGATGGTGGTCTGATTGGTGGAGCATCACTTGTCGGAGAAGAGTTTAATAAAATAATTAAGTACGCTTCAGCTTGTTAGTTGTAGAGCTTCAATAAGGCTGAAACTACTCCATTAGTCCAGCCAAATCCATCTTGAATGATATATTCTCCACCAGAAGCATCAATATGAGCATTAGAAACATTATATTTTTCTTTTAGCTTTCCTGTTTCTTTATATCTAAGTTTAATTGTATTGAGAAATCTATCAGCTATATCTTTAGCTAGATCATTATAGCCATAGTTTCTTAAACCAATAATTACCTGCCAATGAAGTGGAGTCCAGCCATTAGGGTAATCCCATTGTTGAGAAGTATCTATTAAGGTTGTTGATACGCCACCTTCAAAAACAAACTTATTTAAAGTATTAACTAGTTCACTTGCTTGCTCTTTAGTGGCTATATTAAAGAATAAAGGAGTAGCTCCAGCTAAGCTGAGTACATTTGTGTGATAGTTTTCTTTATGATTAATGTCACAAAAGAAATTTTGCTCCTCTGACCAGAAATCTTTTTGGATTTTACTTTTCCTTTTATTAGCGAGATCTCTATATTTAGATGATTTTTCTAAATCACTAGAGTCTTTAAACCAAGTAGATAATCTTTCTTCAAGGCCAAATAGATAGCAATTTAGATCTATTGGTAGAATATCTGTAGTACAAATTGTTTCAAATTTGCTTACATCATGAAACCAGCGGCTGCTAAAATCCCAGCCTGATTCACAAGCTGCTCTAATATTACGATAAAAATCAGCTTTGTTTGATGCATCTTTAGCGCTATGGATATCTTCCCTATATGACTCTGGTCTTGGTTCAGAAGCTTCATCCCAGTATCTATTTAACCCACCAATACTCCTATTTGTATTCATCCAGAAAGAATATTCTTTTTCAAGCACAGGTAGATATTTGCTGATTCTGCTTATTCCATAATGTTTATATAGAATATCAACTATTAAAAAGAATAGAGGAGGCTGAGATCTTGTTAAATAATAAGTTCTATTTCCATTAGGAATAAACCCAAATTGCTCTACTAAGTATTTGAAGTTATCAGCGATATTTTCTACCATATCTAGCTTATTATCAGCGGCTAAGCCTTCTGCTGTAAAGTAGCAATCCCAGTAATAAATCTCTCTAAAACGACCTCCTGGAATAATGTAAGAATTCGGTAGTTCTAATAAAGAACTTTGAGGATTTTCTTCATCAGCACTCTTTGTTAGAAAATCCCACATTTGTATTATATGTTCATGGAGACTTAGACCTTTTTCTATATCGCTATACTCCTCAGCTTTAGGTAGATGAAAGTTCTCTAAAATAAAATCTTTTAAGTTAAAGTTGTTTTGATTTTTTAAAGCTTTGAAGTCTTTTAGTATTTCTTGAGAATCCCTTTTAGGAGTCATGTCGACAAAAGTTTTGGAGTCAGGAAAACATGGCTCTAACTGTACAGCCTCAAAAAGCTCTCCCGATGTTTGGATTAGATTATTATTTTTAGCTGGCATTTGCTTTTTTATGTAGTCTTGCATAGGGGATAACTAATAAAATTAATAAGCTGATAGGTACTAATATTATATAGAAAGCTACCTCTCCGCCAAGTATAGTAAACAGTTCACTTACAACTCTTGAGCCAATAGTACCTCCAAGAGCCGAGAAAATAATAATTAATCCAGCCATAGAGCTTTGTAAATGTGCAGGCTGACTACTTAGGATGCTTGAGCATAGAGTGGGATATATTGGAGCTATGAAAAAGCCTATCAATGGTAGTAGAGATGCGGTTAGTATAGATAGGTATGACCAGCTATCGCCAGATATATTTTGTGCCATTGGCATAATGATTAATATTAAAACAGCACAGCAGATAAGACCTATAATTACTACTTTCTCCCAGTAAACTTTTTTCATGATAAAACCAGAGGCTATCCTTCCTGTAGCAATGCTAAGTGCAAAAATACTAGCAAATATAACACTAGCATAATCTGAGAGATGTAAAACAGAGTTGTTAAAAGTTGGTAGCCAAGACTGTATACCTTGCTCTATAAATACATAAATAAATATACTTAAGATAAAAACTAATACTATAGGAAGTTTTACTAACCCTAGCATGTGTAAGAAGTCTCTAGTGATTTTAGGTTCTATGGAGGCTTCAATTCTAGATTCATCAAGATTTGTGAAAATAAGTAATATGATAGTTAATAGAGAAATAGCAGCTATGATCCAGTATGTGGTTAACCAAGTGCCACGCTCTATAAAAAAGCTAAAAACAAAATAACAAAGAACTACTCCTATTTGGAAAGTGCCTTCTAACCAGCTTATTAGACTAGCATGTTCTTGGGGACTATTTGTGATAATACCAACTGTAGAGTAGACAGAGACTTTTATTAAAGCAAAAGCTATCCCTACGCAGACAAACATTAGTTTTGTCATCCAAAAACTGTCTAATAAAGGCATAGCAATACAAGCTAGAGTTATAAGAGTTAATCCAATAATCATTGATTTTTTATATCCGAAATGAGGGATAAGAGAAGCTACAAAGAACGAGACTATAGCGATAGTTAGATCTTTACAAGCTTCTAAAATACTTGCTGATACATTTGTGATTCCGTAGTTATTTATCGACTGCAATATAACTATGCCGACGCTATTAAGAAGTATTGCACAAACGAAAAAACACAGGAATAAAGAGAGTTTTATTTGGAAAAATTTCATATTCAAAAAACTTACTAAATAAATTAAGAATAATTCAAAGTGAGCTGGAAATAAACTTTAGCTTATAAATAATAGGTATTTAATAACAAATATATATGGCTGACATAGCTCTGTCTAAGTTGAGATAGTAGTCTATTTCTTTTTGAGTATAATATTTTTTATTTTTCTGAGTGATAAACCATTGCTTAAGAACAGAGAAATAAGTAGTACGAATAAGGCTATAAATGTAGATGGCTCTAACTTATCATCTAAGAAAGTAACGCCTAAAAACAATCCAACAGCAGGGATTAAAAAATTACTAAAAGAAGTAAATACAGCACCAGCTTTTTTGATTAGCTCTATATAGAGTAAGTAAACTATCCCAGCAGCAAAAATTCCTAGAGCTAAGATTGCTAAAATGCTCTTTAGTGATAAGTTGACATTGCTATATACAAAATCATGTTTTATCAAAGCTAGTATAGCGAGCTGTATTGATGCTGAAGTTAGGATTATTTTAGAGCTTCTGATTGGTGGGATGTGAGAGATATTTTTAATAAGGATAAGAGCTATAGCAAAGCTAAAAGCACCTGATAATACAGCTAGGTTAGATATCAGACTCATATTTCCTATATCAACATTAGCAAGTTTGGGTCCAAGTAGTATTACAATAGCTATAAAGCCAAGAATAACTCCAAAAACTTTATTTATAGACATTTCTTCTAATTTTAGAATAGCGACTAATACAATCACAAATAAAGGAACAGTTGAGGTTAGAATAGCGGCAATACTGCTATCTACTTCTTGTTGTCCCCAGATTATAAGAAAAAGAGGAATGGTGGCTTCAAAAAGACCAACTAAAAACAAAATAAAGTAGGTTTTGAAATCTATAGAGGTTTTCTCTTCTTTAGAAAAATACAAAATTATAGAAAGAGTTATTGCTCCAATAATAGACCTAGACATAGCAATTATCACAGGGCTAATATTACTCTCAAGAGCAATGTCATTAAACATAAACTGAGAGCCCCATATCAAAGCTATACTAAATAAGAGAATATAATTAGTTATACTTTTAGATTTCAATTTTTATAATCCTCTTTCTATCATTTAAGTAGCAGTATATAACCATTATAAAAGAGATAAAGCAATAAATAACAGCGTGTTATATGTTAAAATTAATATATAAAGCTTATAGGTAATGTCTAGTCGTATGCATGAATTTTCTTTGTGTCAGAATATAGCAAATATAGTTATAGATAATGCTCAAAAAGAAAATAGGCTAGTTAAAGAAATAGTTTTAAAAGTCGGTGAGCTTGCTGGTGTAGATGTGGAGTCTTTAAGTTTCTGGTTTCCTGTAGCTGTAAAAGATACTGATATAAAGGATGCTAAACTAAGACTTGAGTATCAGAAAGGCAAAGCGCAGTGTAATAATTGTTCAGAAATATATGGTTTATCTCAGCTATATCAGTCGTGTCCTAAGTGTGAAAGTTATGATAAAAAAATCTTAAAAGGGCAAGAGCTATTAGTTGAGTCAATAATTTATAAATAAGAGGGGTGTAATATGTGTACAACTTGTGGCTGTGGTACGAATGATACTCATCATGATCACGATCATCACCATCATAATCATGATCATCATCATGGGCATGATATAGCAAAGCTAGAAAAATCGATACTTGATGAAAATGATAAGTATGCACAGAGTAATAGAGAGTATTTAGCAAATTATAATAGTCTAGCAATTAACTTTGTTTCTAGTCCAGGATCAGGTAAAACATCCCTGTTAGAGAAAACAATCGCAAAATTAAAAGATAGCTTCCCAGTAGTAGTTATAGAGGGAGATCAGCATACAGAGATTGATGCAGATAGGATAAGAAAAGCTGGAGCTCAGGCATATCAGATAAATACGGGCAAAGCGTGCCACCTTGATGCGCATATGGTTGGTCATGCATTTGAGCATTTGGATATTGCAGATAATGGATTTGTGATGATTGAAAATGTTGGGAATCTGATTTGCCCAGCGATGTTTGATTTAGGTGAAAAGCATCGCGTGGCTATTATCTCTACTACTGAAGGTGCTGATAAGCCTTTAAAATATCCAGATATGTTTTTCTATGCGGATACGGTAATAATAAATAAGATTGATCTATCGCCATATGTTGATTTTGATATTGAAGCATGTGAGGCAAATATTAGAAAAATTCGACCAGATGCAAAGATCTTTAAACTTTCTGTAAAAACAGAAGAAGGTTTTGATAGCTGGTTGGATTGGTTGAGATCGTTAAAACAATAATGAATATAAAACTTTCTTATACTTGTGTCTTCTGCTAACTGATAAAACATATAGGAATTTTTAATAATGCATTTTAAAAACATTAATATTAGATGCTGGCAGCAGTTTGAATATATAGATATCTCTTTTCATGATAGATTAACTATCATAACTGGTGCAAATGGAAGTGGCAAAACAACTATTCTTAATTTACTTGCTGAACACGACAATTGGGATTCACTGAAACTTTCCACTCCAAAAAAAGAGGAAGAAACAGGTATTATTAATAGTTCATATAAAAGCAATTCGACTAATTTAGGACAAATAGAATATTCAAATAATAATATCTGTAATATAGAGATGCCAAATTCTAATAGTGTGCAATATCAATTACACCTTAAAAAGCAACAACAAATAAAATGTTTTTACATCCCTTCTCACAGATCTATATTTAGGTACCAACCTTTGGTAAACATTCCAACGGCTAAAAAAAATAAGCAAATGGCTTTCAAGGAAGTCAACAGTTTGAGCAAACAACAATACTCAGGTGGAAAAAATCATTCAGTTAGTTTTATTATGAAAAATACATTAATTGGATGGGCTATCAATGGTTATGGTGTTAATAATAATTATAAAACAATTATGCCTAGAGATTCTGAACAAAGTGATTTTTTTGAAGGTTTTCAAAAAGTATTAAAAGAAATACTTCCTGATACTTTAGGATTTGAAGAAATAGAAATAAGAAACATGGAAATTGTTTTTGTATGTAATGATGGAAAAGATGAGTTTTTGTTAGAAACTGTATCTGGAGGGATAACTGCACTAATAGATATTGCTTGGCAAATATTCATGTTCTCCACAAAAGAAAATGCTGAGTTTACTGTAATAATTGATGAGATAGAAAACCATCTTCACCCAATAATGCAAAGATCTATACTACAAAATCTACTAAATGCTTTTCCAGGAGTAAGGTTTATTGTATCTACCCATAGCCCTTTAGTTGTGGGATCAGTAAAAGACTCTAGTATTTATGCACTAGTATATGATAATAATAGAAAGATATGTTCTAAAAAATTAGACCTACTTGGTGAAGCGAAAACAGCTTCTGAAATCTTAGATGAAGTCCTAGGTGTTTCATTTACAATGCCTATATGGGTAGAAGAAGATCTAAAAGAAATAATTTCTCGTTATAGTAGTACAGCTATAGATAAAAATAGCATGAATCAATTAAGAAAAGACTTATCTGAAATTGGTTTAGAAAAATTATTACCATATGCAATTCAATGCATTGCGGAGGGTATAGATGATTAAAATAGATAGAAAGTTCTGTCCATACCCCAAAGCACTAAAAAATAAAAACTATAAACACCCTACAAACAAGCAAGCTTTAAAAGAGTCTAATTCAGACAAATGTATGTATTGCGAAAGTAAAATATCACATATAGATTATGCACATGTAGAACATATTAAGCCTAAATCTAAATATCAAAATTTAGAGTTTGATTGGAATAACCTAGGATATGCATGTCCTAAATGTAATGTTGAAAAAAATGATAAGTACTATGAAGACTTACCATATATTAATCCATATGAAGAGGAGCCAGCAGACTTTTTCTATGCCTTTGGCAAAATGCTGTTTAAGAAAGATGGTTCAGAAAGAGCAGAAATTACAATTAAAGATATTAATTTAAATAGGCCAGAATTACTTGAGAAACGATTTGAAAAAATAAATAGCATAGAGCGTGCAATAACATCTTGTTATAGAATTAAAAATGCTAGTTATAGAAAAGTAATGCTTGATGAACTTAAAAATGAAGCAAGTAAAGATAAAGAATATTCTCTTTTTATCAAGTCATTTTTTAAACATCATAATTTGGAAGAGTAATTTTTGTGAAGAATAAAAGATAAAAAAGGAGAATCCATGAAAACACTAGAACAAGGGCAGATAGCTCCAAATTTTAAACTAGAAAATCAAAATAATGAACAAGTATCACTTAGTGATTTTAAAGGTAAAAAGAATGTCTTAATTTACTTCTACCCAAAAGCTATGACTCCTGGTTGTACGGTGCAATCTATAGGTTTAAGTGGTATCAGTAAGAAGCTAGAAAAGCTTAATACAGTAGTTCTTGGAATTAGTCCCGATGATACAAAGCGCTTAAAAAAGTTTGAAGAAAGAGATAACTTATCAATACAACTTCTAAGTGATGAAGATCATAAAGTGGCTGAGCTATATGGTGTATGGGGTGAGAAGAAGTTTATGGGTAAAGTGTATGATGGTATCCATAGAATCAGCTTTTTTATTAATAAAGAAGGTAAAATACAACATGTGTTTGATAAGTTTAAAACCAAAGATCATCATGAGATTGTATTAGACTATATTGAAAACTTATAAAGGTTTGTAGTCTTAAGATTAAAGAAAATACTTAATGAGCTATGTTACAAAAATTCTTGTCAACGGTATAGTCCAAGGGGTTGGATTTAGACCCTTTATATATGCTTTAGCTAAAGAACGAGGATTAAATGGCTCTGTGCAAAATACTCCAAATGGTGTCGAGATAGTTCTACAATGTGATGAGCAGGATGCAGATAGCTTTATAAATGAAATGAAAGCTAAACTACCGCCTCTAGCTAATATAGAAACTATTGAGAAGATAGTTTGCCAAACTGAGAATAATTTTACAGATTTTAATATTTTAGAAACTCAGCAAGGTAGCTCTGCTACTAGAATACCTGCTGATACAGCTATTTGTGATTCGTGTTTAGATGATATTTTTAATCCGCAAAGTCGCTATTACTTATATCCATATACAAGCTGCACTCATTGTGGCCCAAGATATAGCGTTATCGAAGATTTACCATACGATAGAGCAAATACTACTTATATTGATTTCCCACTTTGTAATGACTGTCAAAAAGCTTATAGCAATCCTTTAGATAGGAGGTTTCATGCTCAAGCGATAGCATGTCAAAAGTGTGGGCCTGAATTATCAAGCTCATTTGCTGATATTGCATTGGCAATGAACTCATCAAAAATAGTGGCTTTAAAAAGTCAAAATGGTTTTCGCTTAGTAGTGAATGCTTTTGATAATGAGGCTGTACAAAATTTAAGGTTGAGAAAACATCGACCAAATAAGCCTTTTGCTCTGATGGCTTTAAATACTGAGAGTATAAAGAAATATGTTTATGTTAATGAAGTTGAGCAGGAATTATTAGAATCCCAAGAAAGACCTATTGTTATATTAGAGGATAAAAAGAGTTCTAAACTTAGTGAGCAGATAGCGCCAAATCTAAATAAACTTGGGTTTATGCTGCCAGCAACAGGGATGGATTATTTACTTTTTTATAATCTTCTAGGTAGACCCAAAGGCGTTGATTGGTTAAAAGAGGCAAATAATATAGTCCTTGTGGTTACTAGTGCTAATATCTCAGGTGATAGTATTATTGCTGAAAATGAAGAAGCTATAGAAAAGCTGAAAAATATAGCGGATGTTATAGTTACGGATAACCGTAGAATAGCTATGAAAAGTGATGATAGCGTATTACATGTAATATCTGATAAGCCTTTGATGATTAGGCGAGCGAGAGGGTTTGTTCCAAAAGCCATAAAGCTAGCAGAAAACTTAGATAATGTTTTAGCAACTGGGACATTCTTAAAAAATACTTTTTGTTTGATTAATGGTTCACAAGCTTATTTATCGCAATATATCGGAGATATGGCCAGTCAAGACAATATAGATTATTATCATGAGGTTTTAACGCATTATCAGAAGCTATTTAATACAGATATAAAAGCTATGGCTTGTGATATGCATCCTGATATTTATACATCTCAATTTGCTCAAAACTTTGATTTACCGATATATAAAATACAGCATCACCAAGCTCATTTAGCAGCAGTAATAGCGGAGCATGGCTTACAAGGTCAGGCAATAGGTTTAGTTTTAGATGGTTTTGGCTTGGGTGAGGATGGTGTTGCTAGAGGTGGAGAGTTATATTCTTGTGATATTGATAATATAAATTTCAAAAGAGTGGGTGAGTTAGCACCTGTACCATATTTAGGTGGAGATAATGTAGCAAAAGAGCCGTGGAGAATAGCTTTAGCGTTGTGTAAGTTTTATAATATAAGTATACCCACTAGCATTAAAAAGTATAAAGGTTCAGAAGCCTTGGAAAAAGCCCTTGTTAGTAATGATAGCTTACCGGTAACTACAAGTATGGGGCGCATTTTTGATGCTGTATCTAGCCTATTAGATATTTGTCATATAAATACTTATGAAGCAGAGGCAGCAATGCGCTTGGAAGCATTAGCATCAGAGCCTGTATGTAGAAAAGAGTTAGTTAGTATAACTAAGGATAATAAACTGGATTTATCCCTTTTAATAAAAGAAGTTTTACAGGTGGGAGACAAAGCTCAGGCGAGTGATTTATGGCATGGGACATTGGCGCTTGCTATGGCTGAATGGATAGGTAGAGCTAGTGATGAGCAGAGAACATCTACAGTAATTTTAAGTGGTGGATGTTTTCAAAATAAAATATTGTTGAGCCAAGTAATAAAATATCTAAAGCTACTGAATTTAAAGGTCTACATATCTGAAAAAGTACCAGTTAATGACGGTGGAGTTAGTTTAGGGCAAGCATGGTTGGCAGCTAAACTTTTACAAAAGGAAAACAAATTATGTGCTTAGCGATTCCAGCAAAGATTATAGAGCTTAAAGAAGATAATAAAGCTACGGTAAACGTTGGTGGGGTGCATAAAGAAATCTCACTAGCCATAATGCCAGAGAAAGTAGATATAGGCGACTTTGTGATTATGCATGTTGGTTTTGCTTTAAGTAAATTAGACCAAGAAGTTGCAAGGCAAACATTGGCTGACTTTGAAGAAATGCTTGCTAAGGAGTAGGTATAATATGGATTATATTAAAGAGTTTCGAGATCCTAAAGTTGCTGCAAGTTTATTGGCACAAATAAAAGCAGAGGTTAATCCAGAAACTAATTATAATCTTATGGAATTCTGTGGTGGGCATACTCATGCTCTACACCGTTATGGAATACCTGGTTTATTACCAAAAAATATAAAAATGATACATGGACCTGGTTGCCCAGTTTGTGTATTACCTATCGCAAGAGTCGATCAAGCAATATTCTTAGCTAGCCAAGAGGATGTTATATTTTGTAGCTATGCTGATATGCTAAGAGTTCCAGGAAGTCATCAAGATAGTTTGATAAAGGCCAAAGCAAGAGGCGCTGATATCAGAATGATTTATTCTGTAGAAGATGCTTTAAAATTAGCAGAAGAAAATAAAACCAAGAAAGTGATATTTTTTGCTATTGGCTTTGAAACCACAACCCCGCCAACTGTCGTGGCAATAGATATGGCTATTAAGAAAAATTTAGATAATTTTTATATATTTTGTAACCATGTATTAACTCCTGTTGCGATGGAAGCAATCCTAACAGAAGAAGTCAAAATTGATGGTTTTATAGGGCCGTCTCATGTGAGTGTTGTCATAGGAAGTAATGCCTATCATAAGGTAGCTAAGCAATATAATAAGCCAATAGTTATAGCAGGTTTTGAGCCTCTTGATGTTTTACAATCAATCTTAATGCTTGTGAAAATGATTAATAAAAATGAGACAGGTGTTGAAAACCAATATACAAGAGCAGTTGTTCCTGATGGGAATGTATTGGCCCAAGATTTGATATCTAAATATTTACAAGTCAGAAAAGATTTTGAATGGCGAGGTTTGGGTAGTATTGCTAATAGTGCTATGGAGCTAAAGCCTGAATTTTCTAGATTTGATGCAGAGGTTGCATTTGATATTCCTAAGGTTGAGGGGCTAGAGCATAAAGAGTGTGCTTGTCCAGATATTATCAGAGGCTTAAAAGAGCCAAAAGATTGTAAACTATTTGGTGTGGTTTGTACCCCAGAGCAGCCTATGGGAGCTTGTATGGTGTCATCAGAGGGTGCTTGTGCAGCACATTATCAATATGGAGGATAGTTGTGGCTGTAAAGTTGAACTTTAAAAGTGGAGTTGTAGATCTATCAATGGGGTCTGGTGGGAGATCCACTCATAAATTGATAGAGCAGTTGATGAAAAAATATTTTGATAATGAGTATTTGGGTCAATCAGAAGATCAGGCTATTTTGCCGCAGATAAATGGTAAAGTTGCGATGACTACAGATAGTTATGTAATAACTCCATATATATTCCCTGGTGGTAATATAGGTGAGCTAGCTGTGAATGGAACTGTAAATGATTTGGTTGTTGGTGGAGCTAAGCCTTTATATATATCTGTTGGATTGATTTTAGAAGAGGGATTGCCTCTAAAAGATTTAAAAGAGATTGTTATATCTATAGCAAAAGCTGCAGAAAATGCTGGAGTATTTCTAGTAACAGGTGATACAAAAGTAGTCGAAAAAGGTAAGGGAGATGGGATTTTTATAAATACTACAGGTATAGGTGTGGTAAATGAGAATTTCGTTACTCGAGAAATATTGGCTCCTGGAGATAAAATAATTATAAATGGATCAATTGGCGATCATGGTGTGGCAGTGATGTCAAAAAGGCCGGGATTGAGCTTTGACTGTGATGTTAAAAGCGATACAGCTTCGCTAAGTGATCTTATAGATTCGTTATATAAAAATGACTGTAGTATAAAAGCTATGCGTGACCCTACACGCGGTGGGATTGGAGCTACACTAAATGAGTGGGCTGATAAATATAAGATTGGTATAAATATACAAGAAGAATCATTGCCTATTTCTGAAGAGGTAAGTTCAGCTTGTGAATTGTTGGGGTTAGATCCTCTATTTATCGCTAATGAGGGTAAAGTCTTGATTGCTTGTAAATCAGACCAAGCAGAGAAGATTTTAGATTGTCTTAAGAAGCACCCTTTGGGTAGTCAAGCACAAATTATAGCAACTGTTGAAGAGGCTAACTCTCAAGTGGTTATGACGACAGCTTTTGGTGGAAGAAGACGAGTGGATTGGTTAAGTGGCGAACAGCTACCTAGAATTTGTTAGGAGGAAATTATGAGTCACTATTATTTTTTAGCACATGAGAAGCTAGATGATTTAATAGATTATTTTAATAAACAAGGGTATCAGGTGAAGGCGCCAGCTGTACGAGATGATGCTATTGTTTATGATGATATTGATAGCGCTAAAGAGCTGCCGTGGGGATATGTTGATGAACAATCACCTGCTCACTATAAGGTGAGTAAAACAGATAGAAAAGAGGCTTTTGCTTGGAGTGTGCCAGTACAATCAGTTAAGCCAATGCTTTTTGAAGAGAAAGAGCCTCTATGGAAAGTGACGCGTGATGATAGTGGAAAGTTAGCTTTTAAGCAGTGTTTGAGTAATAAAAAATATGCTGTATTAGGCGTAAGACCTTGTGACTTAAGAGCTATAGAAATTCAAGATAGAGTGTTTATAGAAAATGCTTATCAAGATGTGCGCTATAAAGCTAGAAGAGAAGAGATGTTTATAGTTGCTGCAAATTGTACAACAGCTCACAGTAACTGTTTTTGTATCTCTCTAGGCGATGGACCTTATGCAGATAAAGGTTTTGACTTGGCTATGACAGAAGTTGAGGGCGGTTTTGTTGTTGAGTCTGGCAGTGATAAAGGTAGGGATGCGGTTCTAAACTTACAGTTGTTACCAGCTACAGGAGCTCAGACTTATAAAGCAGAACAAAGGGTAAAAGCCGTATATTCAATGCAGGAAAAAAGTATTCCACCTATTGCTACAGTTGAAAAGGCTTTATTTGAAGCACATGATCATCCACAGTGGGATGATGTTGCAGAAAGATGTTTATCTTGTGGTAGTTGTACTCAGGCTTGTCCAACATGTTTCTGCCATACAGAAAAAGAAGCTCCGTCATTAGATGGTAAAGAAAGTGTACATACTAGAGAGTGGGATTCTTGCTTTGGTTTAGATCATAGTTATACTCATGGAGAGCTATATAGAGAAGAACCAAAGCATCGTTATCGCCAATGGCTAACGCATAAGTTCTCTACGTGGCAAGAACAGTTTAGAACAAAAGGATGTGTTGGTTGTGGTCGCTGTATAACTTGGTGTCCTGTCAAAATTGATGTGACTGAAGAAATTAACACTATCTGTGGAGGGAAATAATCATGATTTATCCGCAAGATGCATATCTACCACATGAGGCAGAAATTATAGAATTTATCCAAGATGCGCCAGATATTTTTACATTAAGGTTGCAGTTTGTTGATGAAGATTTGCGTAAAACTTATCAGTTTCAACCAGGTCAATTTAATATGCTCTATTTGTATGGGGTAGGAGAAGTAGCGATCTCAATAGTAAATGATAGAGATTTTAAAACTGATGTCTTTGAACATACTATACAGGTTGTTGGTCGAGTTACAAAAGGCATGGCTAAGCTAAAAGCTGGTGAAAGGATTGGTGTGAGAGGCCCTTATGGTAGCTCTTGGCCAGTTGAACAAGCAAAAGGTAAAGATGTAGTAATCATGACAGGCGGTTTAGGAAATGCGCCACTAGTTGCCGCTACTGAAGAGATATTAAAAGATCGTAATGCTTATGGTAAAGTCTATGTGGTGCAAGGGATTCGCCATTCGGATGGACTAATTTATCAAGATAAATATACACGTTGGAATAATCAGCCAAATACAGAAGTTCTATTAGCAGCAACAGAGGGCGAAGCTCATGGTCCATGGAAATGGTATAAGGGTTTTGTTACAGCAGCAGTAGAGGATCTAAATCTAGATTATAAAAACACTTATGTTATGAGTGTTGGTCCTGAGATTATGATGAAAAATGTAGCCAAATCATTCGCTGATGTAGGAGTTCCTGAGGAGCAAATATTTGTTAGCTTAGAAAGAAGTATGAAATGTGCTATAGGTCATTGTGGTCATTGCCAAATGGGTAAAGAGTTTGTGTGTAAAGATGGTGCGGTATATGCATATCCTGCTGTTAAAGAATTATTATCAATAAAAGGAGTGTAGTTATGTCAGCTCAAGATAAATTAGCAACAATATCTCCTAGACCAAAGATTGCAGTACATAAATTTAGCTCATGTGATGGTTGTCAGTTAGCTTTACTAAATGATGCTGGTTCAGTATTGGTTTTATCACAAATGGTTGATATCGTGCATTTTGCAGAGGCGGGACCTCTAGATGAATTTGCAGACGTTGATATAGCATTTATTGAAGGTAGTGTTAATACAAAGCATGACATTCATCGCCTAGAAAAAATTAGAGAGAAATCTAAATATTTGGTTTGTATAGGTGCTTGTGCTTTAACAGGCGGTGTTCAGTCTCTAAGAAACTATACTGACGCAAAAGAGTTACTTAGATGGCAGCATGATGTTTATCCTCAAGCAACTCAAGTAATAATAGATGAAGATTTACCAACTGCGAAAGCTATCAAAGAATATGTTAACGTTGATTTTGAAATTTCAGGATGCCCAATTAATACGGCCCAAATTTTAAAAGCAATTAGACAATTGCTATTTGGCGTAGAGCCTGAAAAAGTGGTCGATCCTGTTTGTACTACTTGTAAACATGCAGGTGTTGCTTGTGTGATGGTTACAAAAGGTGAGCCTTGTCTTGGACCTGTAACAGCAGATGGCTGTGATGCAATTTGTCCTAAACTTGGTAGAGCATGTTATGGTTGTTATGGAACTTCTAAGTATGGAAACCTTAAAGCTATGACTAGTAAGTTAAAAGAACTAGGTTTATCAGATAAGCAAATTCAAGATAAATACAGATTTATAAATAGCCAAGCTGAGCTATTTAAAGGAGTATAGTTATGTCACAAGAAACTATAATTGAAGTCCCTATATTGGCTCGTGTAGAGGGAGAAGGTGCTTTAGATTTAAGAATTAAAGACGGTAAAGTTGATAAATGCGAATTGAGAGTTTATGAGCCGCCTCGCTATTTTGAAAAATTCCTAGAAGGAAGAGAGCCAAATGCTGTGATCGATGCGGTGGCTCGTATATGTGGTATATGCCCTTTAGCATACCAAGCAGGGTTTTCTAGAGCTTATGAAAGAGCTTTTGATATTACATTGACTCCGTGGATTGAGGAAATGAGACTTTTAATGTTTTTAGGTGAATGGATAGAGTCTCATTATTTGCATGTCCACCTTTTAGCAGCTCCTGATTTTTTAGGATATAGATCAGCAATTGAAATGGCTAAAGACTATCCATTAGAGGTTACACGAGGTGTGAAACTACAACATTTAGGTAATGAAATTCTTAAACTTTTAGGTGGACGTTCTGTACATCCAAATGGTATGAAAGTTGGTGGATTTTATAAAGCTCCATTAGTTAAAGATGTAAAGGCTTTAATACCAAAATTACAAGATGCTTTAAAAGATGCTAAGGATATTATTAATTGGGTTTCTACACTAGATTTTCCAGAGCAAGAGATACCTTTTAAAATGGTAAGTCTAAGACATGAGTCAGAGTATCCAGTATTTTCTAATTATGTGACAACAAGTGATGGTGAATATTTCCATATAGATGATTATGATGATCATTTTAGAGAGTTTCATGCGCCTCAATCTACTGCATTACATTCAACAACTCATGATGGTCAGCCAATATTGCTTGGCCCACTGTCTAGATTAAATCTTAATTTTGATAGACTTCCAAAAGAGATCCAAGATATCGCAAATGCAACAGGTGTGAAGTGGCCAAGTAGAAATATGTTTCATTCTGTAATCGCAAGATCTATAGAGGGGTATTGGGCAATTCAAAGAGCGCTTAAAATCTGTGAGAACTATACATATCCAGAAAAGCCAGATGTTGAGTATACTACAAAAGCAGCTGATGCTTGGGGTGCTGTTGAGGCTCCTAGAGGAATACAAATAGATCATATAAAAGTTGATGAAAATGGCTTAGCTGAGAAGATTAGAATTTCTGCGCCAACTTCACAGAACTTACCTTGTATGGAAGCAAACTTAGTTATGTCTCTAGAAGCTTTTGGTTTAGATAAGCCAAAAGATGAGTTAAGGCTACATGCTGAGATGGTTGTACGAAATTATGATCCTTGTATTTCTTGTTCAGCGCATTTTCTAACTTTAAATCTTGAAGAGGTTTAAGTTTTCTTATGATTTCTAAGATGTCGACAAAGCTGTTTTTTGTTTTAATATCTTTAATAGGGGTGGTTTTCTTATTTGCTGTTTCTAGTAATGTAGGTATTTTAGGAACAATAGCTATCGCTTTTATGCTAGGTCTAAGGCACGGTTTTGATGCAGATCACATAGTGGCTATAGATAATGTGACTAGGCAGCTGGTTAATGAGAATAAAGCTAGTTTTAAGACGGGACTGTTTTTTGCTCTTGGTCACTCAACAATAGTTTTCTTGTTAACACTATTTATAGCTTTAGGTTTTAGTTTTTCTCATATGGAAAATGCTAGCTTTTTAAATATTGGGGCTGTATTTGGTACTCTCATGTCTGTTTGCTTTTTGTTTATAACAGGTAGTATGAGTCTTATTTCTTTGACAAAATTGATTTCTGCAGACTCATCAGAAGTTCACGGACATCAGCATCAGGCAACATCTTTATTATCTAAATTATTTAGACCCGTTGTCAAAACTATTGATAGACCATATAAGATGTATTTTGTTGGATTTTTATTTGGCTTAGGGTTTGATACAGCAACAGAAGTTGCTCTTTTGGGTATGGCAGCGGTTAGTGCAATTAATAATTTATCTATATGGTATATTATGCTTTTACCTATAGCTTTTGCTACGGGAATGATTATTGTTGATTCAGTGGATGCAGCGATGATGTCAAAAGTTTTGAACTTAAATATCAAAGAGAATAAATATAAGCATTATAACATTATCGTTCTATGTATAGTTGTTGTGGCAGCTTATGTTATTGCATCAGTAGAAATGTTTAGCTTATTTAGTGTCGATTCTGTAAAAATGAATGAGATCTTAGGTTTCTTTGATGAAAACTCTTCAGCTATAGGTTTATCAATAGTAATTATATTCTTAATTTTGTTCTTCATGAAAATGAGTTATCAAAAGGTTAAACGCTAGTTAGATGATGTTTTTTGCTTTTATATTAATATTTATTTTAGTAAGTATAGTAAGCTTAAAAACGCAGAGAAAAACAAACTCATCACAAACATACTTTGTCGCAAATAAAGAGATAGGAATGTTTGCACTTATCGCTACACTTGTGATGACTGAATTAAATACATCAACGCTATTGGGCTTTACATCCTTAGGTGCTATCTATGGTAGTTCAGCAGTCTCTTTAGCATTGGTATTTTTAGTAGGTTTACTGTTTTATGCTATTAGTGTTGCAAAAAAGTGGAAGGGGTTTGATGGGGTATCAGTAACTACTTTCTTTAAAAGAAGATATAACAATACTATAGGCTATATTGCAGCTAGTATTTTACTTGTGGCGATGATTGGCTTTAGTGCTAATTATATAAAGTCACTCACACTTATTTTTATGCCTCTTTTTCCTAGTTTAAATGAATGGGTTCTAAGTGGTATTTTTTGTATTGTAATGTTGGTTATTAGTCTAAGAGGTGGTATTAGAACAATCATTCGTTTAGATATATTAAGCTTTTTAATAACTATAGTTGTGGTGCCGTTATGGTTATATTATGCGGTATCTTTTGAGGAAGTCTCAGATGTCGTCGTTCATACAGAGAGTTTTTCTACTTCGGTGTTAATATCTTTAGTTATCATAACAATGTTTACTTATATTCTTGCACCATGGTATGGTCAGAAAATGTTTACAGCTAAAACCTCAAAGGTGGCATTTCTATCAGTTATAGTTGCAGCTATATTAATAACTCTAATCTATGGGATAGCTATTTTATCGGTTAGTTTAGTGGCTAAGAAGATTGCTATAAACATTCAGGCACAAGAGGTTTTTCCTTATTTAATTAATCATCAACTGCCAAAATTCTTACAGGGCATAACATACGCAGTTTTATTCTTTATAGCCACGACTACAATTGTGGGAATATGGAATACTATCAGTTCTATTGTTGTCGCACATAATCATAAGGCTATTCACAACACTTCTTTAAAAAGGAGTATATTTATTACTCTTGGAGTGGCTTTACTAACATATCTTTTAGCAAATCTTTTTATTGATCAAATCTTTGAGAAAATGGTTTTGATGAATATTCCTATTTCAGCTTTAGCCTTTTCATTATTAGGAGGATTCTTTTGGAAGAGGGTTAATGTATTAGCAAGCTTGATTAGTATTGTAGTAGGTGTAGCTGGAGGAGTTTTTTGCTATTTCTATTTTGGCGAGCAAAATTATATGTGGTACTGGGCGATGTATGTTATCCCAAGTAGTTTTCTAAGTGGAGTTGTTTTTACATTTATAGGACAGCCCTTTTTTAATAAGGAACGTATTTAATGGGTAGGGTACTTGTTTTAGGGATAGGCTCACCATTTGCAGATGACCAATTTGGTTGGTTAGTAGCAGATCAGTTAGTACAAGAGTTAGAATCTTGTAATGATTTGGTTATTGAAAGTGTAGATAGGCCCGGTTTAAATTTGTTGAATTATCTAAATAATGGCTATGAAAGAATTCTGTTAGTAGATGCGGTATATGCAAAAACAAAACCAGGAACTTTTTATCATTTTAAAGCGGAGCAAATATTGAGTTTTGATGGGTTTCTATCGTCTCATAGCATTGGTGTTGCACCATCATTAGCTTTAGCACAGGCTTTAGGTATGAATATTAGTAACGTTGAGTTTTTTGGGGTAGAAATTGAGAGGATTTATCAAAAAGATGAGGAGATTTCTGAGGTAGTAAAAGAAGCTATACCATCTATGGCTACTCTTATTAAAGAGAAGCTTGGTAAATAAAGTCTTAGGCGATGAAGACCTTGCCAAAAATATAAAAATAGTGTATTTTCTTAGCTTACAGTTTAGTATTCTAAATGTATCTTACTTAGCAATGAAGTAAGATGTTTTATAAAAAAAGAATTAATTAGGCAAATAAATTATGTACGAAATTGTTTTAACTATAGACATTATTGCTGCAATTGCGATTGTTGCGCTAGTATTATTACAACAAGGAAAGGGCGCTAATATGGGCGTTTCTTTTGGTGCTGGATCATCAAATACAGTATTTGGTAGTAAAGGTGCAGCATCATTTTTATTTAAACTAACAATATTTTTCACAGCTTTATTTTTTGTATGTAGTCTTGGGTTAGGTTATTTAGGGAAAAGCTCTAAAGCAGAAGCACCTGTAGATGATGCTGGTCAAATAGCTTCACAATATGACTATAGCCAATATCAAGACAAATATGGTCAAAAAGATACTACAAAAACTCCAGATAAAAAGGCTGACTCAGCATCTAAATAATTTTCTGCACTGGTGGTGGAATTGGTAGACACGCCATCTTGAGGGGGTGGTGTCCGCAGGACGTGCGAGTTCGAGTCTCGCTCAGTGCACCATGGATTAATTTCTCAAAGTTTCATATAGTCTTATAAATCCTTTAAAACAAAGTGTTTTAGCTTTTTAATAGTTTTATAAAGTCTTATTTGGTTTCATTGAAGCCAAATTTAAGTTGTAAGGCTAGTTGTAAGGCTGAGAAAATATTTTGTTTTTTCTTGGTATGTTTAAAAGCTAAGATATATTTAGTATTAGAGCGATTTTGGTAAGTACAAGTTACCAAATTGGCATCTATTAACTTTTAGTCATGTGTTTAAAATTTATTGTTACCCGAAGAGTTATGTTAAAAAAACAAAGGAGTAATAATAAAATGGGCAAATTGACTAAAAAAGAAATAGATAGTATTAAACACTCAGGCTCAATCAAAAGCATTGAAAGATATAAAGATATCAATAATCTTTATTTAGAGGTAAAACCAAGTAATGCTAAGAGTTGGTTATATAGGTATCAATTTAATGGAAAGCCAAAGAGTATAGGGTTAGGAGGTTATCCGAATATATCTTTATCTCAGGCTAGAGAATTAACTAATGAATATAATAAAGTTAAAGCTCGAGGTGTAGACCCTAAGATACAATTACAACAATCAAAATATGAGAATACTAAGGAGTTTCAGGAAGTCGCTGATAAATGGTTAGAAAAGAAACAAAAAGAGTGGTCAACAGCCACCTATAAGAAATCTAGAGGTTATTTATATAATGATATATTGCCTATATTTAAAACTAGAAATATAAATGAAATAGAATATATAGAAATAGCTAATTTTTTAAAAAGATTTAAAGATACACCAACTAAGCAAAATAAGATCAAAATAGTATTATCTGGAATATATCAATTAGCAAAAGCATACGGATTATGTGAGGTAAACCATATAAATAGTGATTTAGGTATAGTCATGGAAAGGCAAAGAGCAGAAAGCTATCCCTTTATTCATCCAATAGATGATAAAGAAAACTTATCTAAATTATTAAATGATATTGATAATTATCATGGTAATTACATAGTGAAGAAAGCTTTACAACTAGCTCCATATTTAGCTTTTAGACCTAATATGATAGTTAGCCTTAAATGGAGTGATTTTAGAGAAAAAGAAGGGTTATTAGTAATAGAAGCTGAAAATATGAAAATGAGAAAAGAGTTTAAGCAACCACTAAGTGACCAAGCATTTAATATACTAATGGAATTAAAAGAATATACAGGTACAAGCGAATACATATTTAGTAATAGAAATGGTAAGCATATAACACCAGATAGTTTAAGAGTTGCTATACAAAGGGGTTTGGGATATATAGGCAAAGATAAGCCAAAATTTACTACTCACGGTTGGAGACATGTAACAAGTACAGGACTATATAATTTACAACGTAAATATAGGTGGCAAACAGAAGCTATAGAAATGGTATTAGACCACCAAGAAAGAAATAAAGTCAAAGCAGTATATAACAATTATGACTACTTAGATGAAAGAAAAGAAATATTATCTGTTTGGGCAAGTTTTATAGATGATATAAAACAGAATGGTAACATTATAGACTTTGAGAAAGTGAGTTAGTATATTTATATTATATTTAAATCTTAAATTAATACTTCAAAGATGACTGTTTCAAATAGATTTAAATTCTTAAAAAATCAAGAATATCTTACAATTGCAGAAGTTGCAGAAATCCTTACAGTGCTTAAGATTCAAAATGAGCCAACATATAACGAATCTATAATCCTTTTAAAAGATGCTCATGATAGAGGTTTTAATATAGAGGTTATAGGAAAAGTTATAAATAAGTATATAGTTCAATGGGTAGGAGATAATAATGATTATAATCGTGATTATAGGTTACAATCAGAAACTAATCAGATATATGATTTAGAAGAGCTACATGTAGCAGATACTCAGTACTATAAAATAAAAGAATTTTTTATTAAGTATTATGATGGTTGCGGTGAACCATATTTTTATGGATTCTTTTATAAAAAATCAAATTTAGATGAAGCTATAAAAAATGATTTCTATGTAAAAGTAATTAATTTAAGTAGTCAGTTTCCAATTTTAATTGATATATTATTAGGTCCTAAGTCTGACTATATTAGAATAAAGACAAAGGATTTTTTCTCCATATTAGAAAGTAAATATAATTGTAATGAAGAATTGTTAAATAGTGAACAAAGTACAGAAGAGATAATAGGTAAGATTGTAGAGCCTATAGATTGCTTGAATTTTATAAAACAAGTTATAAATCTTTGTGAACCAAAATATAACGAATCTGAAAATACAAGAAAAACAGAAAAAAGTGATGTAAAGGGTAATATAATAAGTTTAAGTAAGATTGATATTAATACGTGGGTAAAAAATATTATTAAAATTAACAACACTATAGATGAAAAATTACGTGATGAATCCAAGAAAATCCAGTCTGGAAAAAAGACAACTCCTATATATACTAATTTCACAAAATATGTTTTAGAAAAATATTATAAAGAAGGTGATAAATTAGTATTAATTAATTTAAGTAAATTTATTGTTGCATATAAGCAAGATAAAAGTTCAAGACTAACAACTATAGATAGTGTCCAACGTAGTATTCAAAATGGAGATGGTTTAGAAATATCAAAAAAATATGATCTTAAATTAGATAAAAATTTTTTCAATAAAGATAAATCAAATGTTTTATCAAAAATTATTTTAAATAAATTCTAAATTTTTTTAGTAATTTTAAAGTCCTTTATACATCTTGTTTTCCATGCTTTTTAGTAAGTCGTTTTTACTAATTTCGCCAATTTTCTTCCTATGTTATTGATGAGAGAATCCCACTTAGATCCAAGATAGTTTTACTTGGATCTAAGTGGCTTTGTAATTATTACAGGGCTTAAATTTAACATCCTAAAAATTAAGGAGAATAGAATGCTGATGCTAAAAATAAAAGAAGTAATAAAGCAAACTAGTTTATCTAAATCATCTATTTATAGATTGATTAAGAATGGAAGCTTCCCTAAACAAATTAAGCTATCTCAACATTGCTCAGCTTGGTTAGAAAGTGAAATTAATGACTGGTTACTAGATAGAGTTAAACAATCAAGAAATAAGGAGGTTAAATAATGGATTGGGAAACATTAAATAACCATAGATGTAGTATATCACAAGGCAAGATAGTTAGGTATGCAGACAAAGCTAAATCTAAAAATAATAAAGATATTTGGATTGCCAGAACATCTATTAATGCTTATGTTATTGGTAATTGGCGAACTGGTGAGAAGCAAATTATCACAGAAGATAAAACTTATAGTTATCAAGATGAATATGATTATAAGTTAGAACTTGAAAAAAGTAAGTTACAAAGAATGTTATTGGCTAATGATATTGCTAAACAGTCTAAAAGATATTTTGAAAGTTTGTCGGAAGCTGATGAAAATCATTCATATTTGCTTAAAAAGAATATTAAACCAGTAGATATTAAGCAAGATGGCAAAAGGCTTGTAATACCAATTTATAGTATTGGTAAATACGTTCCAGTAGGTGAATTACAAAGCATCCAGTTTATATATCCAAATGGCTTTAAGCAATTCATTAAAGGTGGTGCATCAAAAGGCTATATGGCTTTAGATAATGGTAGTACAGAACTATTAATACTTTGTGAGGGTTATGCTACTGGTGTAAGTATTTTAGAGTATTTAAAAGCTAACAATATTGCAGCAACTATAGTCGTAGCCTTTAACTGTCATAACTTATCAGATATTGGCTTATTTCTTAGAGAAAATTATCCATTATCTCAAATAGAAATATGGGCTGATAATGATTTAAGCGGTATTGGTGAAACTAAAGCAAGACAAGTAGCTGAAAGAGTAGGGGCAATAGTAAAGTTACCACATTTAACAAAAGAGCAACAAGAAAGAGGATTAACAGATTTTAATGATTATTTGAATTTAAAGGGGAAAATATAATGGCTAATTTAACTAATAAAGAAAATATAAGTATAAAACCATTACCAGAATATAAAGAGTATAAATCACCTAAGATAACTAAAGAGATGTTGCCAGAAGTGTTATATAACTATGCTGAGATGATTTCTGAAAAGTATCAACAACCATTTAACTTTGTGGCTATATCATCAATAACAGCTTTGGCAGGTTTGATAGGTAATAGAGTTGAGGTATCTTACAATGGTAGAAAAAATATACCAATAGTTTGGAGTTTATTAATAGCTGAAAGTGGTATTGGAAAAACGCCAAGTATTAATTATGCTATTGAGCCTATAAGGGATATACAAAAAAATAATAAATATAAAAGTATTGAGCAATCTGAGTCGCTTGATAGAAAGAATAACCTAATAAATATACAAATAAAGGCAAGAGAGAGAGAATTATCTAGAGCAAAGGAAAAAGAAGATATAAGTAAGTTTTCAGAAGAGATTAATAGTTTAAAAGATGGATTGTTAAAGCAACCATATCCAAGACAGATTATTGAAAATTCGACAACTTGGCAAGCTTTGATTAAATCTATGAAAGATAATAATCCAAATGGTTTACTTTATGTAAATGATGAAATATCAGGCTTCTTTGAGAAGTTAGATAAAAAAGATAATGAAGAAGAAAAATCATTCTTTAATACTATTTATAACGGTTATGACTATAGCTATAAAACCGTTGGTCGAGGTTGTGACTATGTCGAGAATCCTACGCTTTCTATAATTGGTGGGATACAACCAAGTAAATTGAATAAAATAGTTAGGAATTATGATAATTCAGGTTTTTTGGCTAGATTTCAGCTTATAACATTTGAAAGACCTTTTAAGAGGTATATAAAAAAGGTAGATACTAGTAATCTGTTTAATGGTATTAATGAAATTGTAATTGAAGATAATTATAAGCAAGTATTTATACGATTAAATAATATACCTTATAGTATTGATGTATTGGATGGTCAACACATTACAAATGAACCTTTAGTATATGAGTATAGTAAAGAAGCACAAAATAGATTTGAAGAGTGGTTTATTAGTAACGAAGATTTAAAACATGATAAGTATACTAGTCAAAATATACGTGAGTATTTATGTAAGGCTGAAAATACTATACATTCGCTAGCTTTGATATTTCATTTGTCTGAAAATTCTATAGAAGATAAGATTATAAATATTAAGTATATTAATATGGCTATTAATCTAATAGAGTTCTCTACAGAACAAGCTAAATATATGTATGGAGAACTTGCATATAATACTAGTGAATTAGCATCAGCGTTGTTATTAAGAATGGATAAACTGAAAGAAATGCAGCAAAAAAATAGCTATATAGATAGAAGGTTAATAAAGCAAAGAGGTTGGACTAGCTTAAAAGATTATTCAATTATTGATGAAGTTTTAGAGCACCTATATGAGTATGGTTATTTAAAGAAACTTAGTGAAACAACTAGGAAAACTACAAGGTATATTTTAAATTTAGATATGTCTGAAAAGTACCTACAAAACCTACATTAAAAATTATAAGACTAGTTTAGACTATATAGTTCTTGTAAGAACATTTTTTATTGTTGGTTACTGAAAGCTTACAGCTAACCAACAGATACTTATAAGTTCAATATAATTAGGTATGGCTAGAATATTTAATGTCTTCAGAATCAATATGTTCTATAGTTAAACAAATTACAGTGTAATTGCGAAAATTGAGAAAATTATAATAAAGGGCATTATGAGAATAATGGTTGAAAAAATCAATATGTTAAAAAAAGAATTTATCTTAATATTAAAGACCTTATAGATAAATTTTTCAATAAAAGACGCGTACAGATCTATATAAAAATCATAGTCATTTTTTTTCCAATACTTTTTATTGGTTATGTGGTTATCATATTGCATTTTTTCATTGTATATTTTCCTAGACATATTGTTTGATCTTTCTTTTGTCTTGCTATATAAATCATGTTATAAAAATGACTCTAAGGAATCAATAAAGAAGATAATTTTTGAAATAAATATTTATTTATCTTTTATAATATATCTAAGCTGAAATCGTTATAGGAATTGTTTATAAATAATCATGAGCGAAGAACAAAAAAAGATATTAGAGCAACAGCTTTGGAATATTGCTAATACTCTTAGGGGTAAAATGGATGCAGATGAATTTAGGGATTATATTCTTGGGTTTATCTTTTATAAATATCTATCAGAAAAGATGGAAGCATTTGCAAATGCTCTAGAGGATGATCTAGTTTATAGTGAAGTTACAGATGAAGAAATACTAGAGGCTGTAAAAGAAGCTAGTATTGAAGAATTAGGCTACTTTCTAAAACCAGATGAACTTTTTCATAATATTGCCAAAAAAGGTGTTCAAAAAGAAGATAACTTTATATTAGAAGATTTAGAAAAAATTCTTACTAATATAGAGCAAACTACAATGGGTTCAGCTAGTGAAGATGATTTTATACATCTTTTTGAAGATTTGGATTTAACATCTACTAAGCTAGGTAAATCAACCAATGCTCGTAATCAGGTAGTAGCTCAAGTACTTAGTCATTTAGATAATATTGATTTTAATGTGGCTGATAGAAATAGAGATATTCTAGGCGATGCCTATGAGTATCTAATCGGACAATTTGCCGCTGGTGCTGGTAAGAAGGCAGGGGAGTTCTATACTCCTCAACAAGTATCTAAGATATTAGCTAAACTAGTGACAGTTGGTAAGACTCGTTTGAAGTCAGTTTATGATCCTACTTGTGGTTCAGGTTCTTTACTACTAAGAGTAGCTACAGAGGTAGAAGATGTTACAAACTTCTATGGGCAAGAGCTAAATAGAACTACATATAACCTAGCTCGTATGAATATGATAATGCACGATGTTCATTATGCTAAGTTTGATATCAAACAAGATGATACGCTAGAACATCCACAACATTTAGACAAAAGATTTGAGGCTATTGTAGCTAATCCGCCATTTAGTGCTAAATGGTCAGCTAATAAGCTATTTTTAGATGATGATAGATTTAGTCAGTATGGTAAATTAGCACCTAGCTCTAAAGCTGACTTTGCTTTTGTGCAACACATGATTCATCAGTTAGATGATAATGGTACTATGGCTATAGTTTTACCGCATGGAGTTTTGTTTAGAGGGTCAGCCGAAGGGCATATTAGAAAGTATCTGATTGAAAATAGAAACTACTTAGATGCTGTAATAGGCCTACCAGCTAATATATTTTATGGTACTTCGATTCCTACATGTGTTTTAGTATTTAAAAAATGTCGTGAAGATAGTGAGCATATATTATTTATAGATGCTTCAAATGACTTTGAGAAAGCTAAAAATCAAAACTATTTAACAGATAAGCATGTAGAGAAAATCATAGGTACTTATGCAAATAGAAAAGCTTTAAATAAATACTCATATCTTGCAAAGATGTCAGAAGTCAAAGAAAATGACTATAATTTAAATATTTCTAGATATGTAGATACTTTTGAAGAGGAAGAGCCTATTGATATAGATAGTGTTTGCACTCAACTAAAAGATATTGATACTGAAATAGCAAACAATGATCAAACCATTAAGCAGTACTGTGATGAGCTTGGTATAGCTACACCATTTTAATTGAGAATTGAAAATGATTACAAAAATAAAAATTAAAGAATTAAGGTCAAAAATAGCAAATTCTAAGCTATTGAAGTTGTCATTTATATTATTGCTGATTCCAATGTTACTTTTTATTGATATTTTTGTAGAAAATTTATTTTCTACTTTATTAGTTTTTGGAATTAAAGGAATAGTTGTTGGTTTAGGAATTGGATTTTTAAATAAAAAACTTATTAAAAAAATATTAAATAATGAGAAGTTCCTTTATGTTTTTTTCATTACTTGGATGTTTATTTTCTTATTTAGTTTTAGTTTATTAATTCTTGAAAGAACTCATAGAGGTTGGTTATTTGATATAGCAGCAATTGGGTTTATTCTATCTGTATTTTTGTATTTTCAATACTTGTATATGATGTTTGAGTCTTTATTAAAAACAATAATTACAAAGAGATACTATATACAGGCTATCTATGGAATCATTAAACATTTTAACAAAAAATATAAATTAATGAGTACAGGATATAACATAACTAAGTTAGTGAGAAGATAATGAAAAAAAATAACTCTCAATTATCAACTCTCAACTCTCAACTAAATAAACCAAAGCTAAGATTTAAAGAATTTAGTGGTGAGTGGGAAAAATCCCCTTTAGGGCACTATTTTTCGTTCAAGAATGGAATAAATGCGACTAAAGAACAATATGGAAAAGGATATAAGTTTATTAATGTCTTGGACATAATAAATAATAATATTATTACTCATGAAAAAATTATTGGTAGTGTCGGTGTTAGCGAGAGTATTTTTAACAAAAATATTGTTGAATATGGCGATATTCTTTTTCAAAGAAGTTCAGAAGTTAGGGAAGAAGCTGGACAGTCAAATGTTTATTTAGATAAAGAAAAACCAGCCACATTCGGTGGCTTTGTTATTAGGGGTAAGGCAAAACGAAAGTATTACCCTGAGTTTGTGCATTATATGCTTAAAACTAACATTGCTAGAAAAGAAATAACTACTAAAAGTAATGGAAGCACTAGATATAATGTTGGTCAAGAAACATTATCAGAAGTAAATATTTATATCCCTAGTATTTCAGAACAACAAAAAATAGCTTCATTTTTAACATCGGTAGATAAAAAGATAGAGCTACTAACTCAAAAAGAAAAGCTACTTAAAGAGTATAAAAAAGGCATTATGCAGAAAATTTTTAGTCAAAAGATTAGATTTAAAGCTGATGATAGTAGTGAGTTTCCTGAGTGGGTTGAGAAGAAGTTGGGGGATTATTTAATACATAAAAGTGATAGGAATAAGAATTTTGGCGATAGTTTGGTGTTAAGTGTCAGCAATAAGAAAGGTTTTATTACACAAGGAGAGCAGTTTGATGGTTACGAAGTAGCCAGTAAAGATTTATCAAACTATAAAATAGTTAATAAAGACGATTATGCTTATAATCCCTCAAGAATAAATGTTGGTTCAATAGCAAGGTTAAAAAATATAGATCAAGGCGTTGTTAGCCCTATGTATGTGGTATTTAAAGCTAAAGAGACTCTCAATAATATTTTCTTTGATAACTTAATACAAACACATCTATTTAAGCACTTAGTTATAGTTAATTGTTCAGGAAGTGTGCGAGACAGTTTAGGCTTTGATGATATGTGTAGCTTTAAAATCAAGTTACCTTGCCTAGAAGAACAAACCAAAATAGCTAGCTTTTTATCTGCTATTGATAGCAAAGTTGAGCAAGTAACTAAACAGTTAGAGCATACTAAAGAATTTAAAAAAGGACTGCTTCAGCAGATGTTTGTGTAGGAGGTATATAGTTTGGACTTTTTTAATGATGAGCTTGAGAACTTGAATGATTTCGATTCCGTAGAGGCATTTAAAAATTTATTAATTAGTTTAGCTACTGGCGGTGATGGATTTACTGACTATAAATATCTTAGAAAGAAAATACTTAATATTAGTAAGGTTAATAAAAAACTTCCTCAATGGGTTAGAACTAATAGAGATTCTCAACAGTTTTGGGGATTCATAAAAAACAAATTTGGTACTTACCAAGAAAGAAGAAATTTTTTGCATAGTGAATTTTCAGAAGCTTTAGACTATCTTGAATTTACATTAGATTCCCCAGTCGATGAGTATGTAGTATTTGACGTTGATTATATTAATGAGCAATGGCAAAAAGCATTGAATAGGAAATATGAAGATCCTGAAGGTGCTATAACTATTGCTAGAACTCTGATAGAAACAGTTTTAAAGACAATCCTTGAAGAACAAGAAATACCTTATGAAAATAAAGATCTGTCAGAGCTTTATAAAGAGGTAGCGAAGTTACTTAATTTAGCACCAGAGAATCATCAAGAAAGAATATTTAAACAGATATTGGGTGGAGCAAATGGCATTATTAGTGGCTTGGGAACTTTAAGAAATAAAATAAGTGACTCCCATGGAATAGGGTTAGCAAGAGTAAAACCTAAAGAAAGACATAGCGAGCTAGCAGTAAATATAGCAGGCTCTATGGCATTGTTTATTTACAAAACATATAAAGAAACAAAATAGTTATGTGCACAGAATCAGAACTACAATTAGAAAATAAACTAATCAAACAGCTTGTTGATATGGGCTATGAAAAAGTCCATATTACCAATGAAGAGCAATTAATAGCTAACCTTAAATCACGACTAGAAAAACATAATAAATTTGTTTTTAGTGACTCAGAATTTTCTAAGATTCTAAACGAACTTAGAAAAGGTTCTATTATTGAGAAAGCTCAAAAGCTTCGTGAAAAATATTCTCTAATTAGGGATGATGGCACAGTCAAATATATTGAGTTTTTAGATGTTGTAAACTGGTGTCAAAACCTCTTTCAAGTTACTCATCAGATTAGCCAAGAAGGCAAATACAAAAATAGATACGATATTACTTTATTAATTAATGGCTTTCCTTTGGTTCAAATAGAACTTAAAAAAAGAGGCTTAGAAATCAAAGAAGCTTTTAATCAAGTAAACCGTTATCAAAGACATTCATTTGGTTTTAATAGTGCTTTGTTTAACTATGTACAGATATTTGTAATTAGTAATGGTGTAAATACAAAATACTACGCTAATAACAAAAAACAAAGCTTTAAACAAACATTCTACTGGGCTGATGAAAATAATAAGCTAATGACTAATTTAGCTCAGTTTACTAAGTATTTCTTAGAGAAATGTCATATCTCTAAAATGATCTGTAAATATATAGTTATTTCAGAAGTTGAAAAATGTATGATGGTTTTACGACCGTATCAGTATTATGCGGTTGAGAAAATTATAGATAGAGTTAAGAACTCTAATAAAAATGGCTATATATGGCATACAACTGGTTCAGGTAAGACTTTAACATCATTCAAAGCAGCTCAAATATTAGTCGGCTTAGAAGAAGTTGATAAAGTTGTCTTTGTGGTTGATAGAAATGATTTAGATTCTCAAACTAATATAGAGTTTAATAAATTTGTAGAAGGTTCAGTAGATAGTACAGATAATACTAAAATATTAGTTGATCAGTTTTTAGGCAAATACAAAGACAAAAAAGGAACTCATAAAACTACTGACCTAATTGTTACAACTATCCAAAAGCTTAATAATGCTATTAACAAGTCAAGATATTTAAGTAGTATGGAAACGATCAAGGATAAAAAAATAGTATTTATCTTTGATGAATGTCATAGAAGCCAATTTGGATTAACTCATAAAAATATTACTAAATTCTTTACTAATTGCCAGCTTATCGGCTTTACAGGTACGCCAATCCTTGAGGAGAATGCAACTGTAAATCAGTACGGTAAACGTACAACAGTAGAGCTCTTTGATGAGAGGTTACATAAGTATGTAATTACCGATGCTATATCAGATGGTAATGTTCTCAAGTTTGCAATTGAGTATATCCAAACATTTAAAGAAAAAGATACTGATAGTGATGAACAAGTAGAAAACATTGATACTCAAGAAGTTTATGAAAGTGATGAGAGAATATCTAAAGTTGTAGACTATATTATTGCTAACCATAGTCGCAAGACTCATTCAAAGAAATTTAATGCAATATTCTGTGTTGGTGGTAGCAAGAAGAGTACTGATGTTTTAATCAAATACTATGAGCAGTTCAAAGCAAAGAAACACGATCTTAAAGTAGCAACTATATTTAGTTTTAGTGCAAATGAAGATGATAAGGATGCTAATGGTATTAATGAAGAAGGCGTAGATATAGATCCAAAAAACATTAATGTTCACACCCGAGAAAAGCTTGATGAGTATATCGAAGATTTTAATAAAATGTTTAATACTAAACATAGCACCAAAGATAGCAAATCTTTCCAAGCCTATTACAATGATATATCCAAAAAAACAAAGAGAAGAGAAATTGATATTTTACTAGTGGTTAATATGTTTTTGACTGGCTTTGACAGTAAAACAATTAATACTATTTATGTCGATAAGAACTTAAAATATCATGGCTTAATACAAGCATTTAGTAGAACTAATCGCATATTAGATGAAACTAAATCACATGGTAATGTGGTTTGCTTTAGAAATCTTAAACCTAATACAGATGAGGCTATAGCTTTATTCTCAAATAAAGAAGCTGAAGATGTTATTTTGATGAAGCCTTATCATGAATATATTAAAGATATCAATGAACAGTATGAAGAGCTTAATCAAATAGCACAGAAGCCTGATGATATTAATACACTAGTTACAGATGAAGAAAGGCTAGAGTTTATCAAAGCATTTAGAAATATGATTAGAACCATGAATATCCTAACTGGCTTTACCGACTTTGATTGGCAAGATGTTAAAATACCTGCTCAACTATATGAAGATTTCAAATCTAAATATTATGATCTGTATGATGATGTTAGAAGTACAAAAGATGAAGCCAGTAAGGTTTCAATTCTTAAAGAAATTTCTTTTGATTTAGAGCTTATCCAAAGAGATGAGATAACAATTAGTTATATCTTACAACTATTAGCAAAATCTCAAGAAAGTGCCACTCAGCAAGAGCAGAAAGACAAGCAAGATAAGATTCTAAAAGATATCGCAAATACTCCTCAGCTAAGAAGTAAAAAAGAGCTTATTCGTAAGTTTATGGAAACTGCTATGCAAGGTTTAAGTCCAGAAGCTATCGAAGATGCTTACGATGAGTTTATGGAGCAAGAAAGACAAAAAGAAGTATCTCAACTTGTTGCAGATGAAAAACTAAAAACAGATGCTCTTAAAAACCTTATAGATAACTATTTGTATGAAGAACGTAAACCTCGTAATCAAGAAGTAGTAGATATTTTGGAAATTAAACCTACATTGAAAGAAAGAAAATCTGTAGTTGAGAGAGTTTTTGGTAAGGTACAAGATTTAGTTGAGAGGTTTTATAAATGATATTAGTTTACTAAAGAGACTATTGAAAATATAAGAATCAGTTTTAAAATAAAATTTGCTCTCTTAGGTAGCCACTAGATTCAATAGTCCAAACTCAGAATTAGCCTGTATATATTGTATGTATTATGTAGATGAGTATATCTTACAAATATTAGAACCTTATGAGAAACTATGATACTTTTATAGACAATATTTTTCTGTTTGTAGGTATTGTAGGGTTATTTCTTAGGTAAATTAATATTTTATATAGCTTAAACTCTATATCCTATATTCTCTTTATGTTAAAATCTTAAGTGTAAGGCTACTTGGGTGGCTGATAAATTTAAGCAGAATTAAAAGCTAGATTATATAAGCTTTGAGTGAATTAATTCGAGTCTCGCTCAGGCACCAAAAAATGGCTTGATACGATCTCATAATATTCACTATTTTCATACAACTGCTGAGTTTTATGTCCTCTTTTATATAAACTCCAAGTGCTATTTATTGCTTATTCTCTATATAAAGAGCATAATCAATTATACAAGATTCTTTTTATCTTCTTATCATTTAGTTTTATCTTTAACAAAGTTGGATCTATAAGTCTTTAAAATGTTTCTAGAAATACTTTGTTTAAATTATTTAAATGGTAAAAAGTTACATGAAAATACAAATTGGTTATGAAATTGTTTATGATTGCGCTAAAACAACTCCAATGATTTTAGCCTTACACCCTTATCCTAACTTAGAAGCTCCAGATTGTTTGATAACTATACCTGCAATATCTCAAATAACTAATTATATCGATAGTTATGGGAATAAATTAAGCAGACTAGTCCTTCCAGAAGGAGAGACTAAAATTTTCTCAAATTTGATAGTTAATGATTCTGGAATTTCTGACCTAGAAAATATTTCAGCTGGTCAGGTTCCCGTAGAAGAATTACCAGATGAAATATTGATTTATTTGTTAGGAAGTAGATATTGTGAAACAGATTTGTTTTATGATTTGGCATGGGATCTCTTTGGAAAATTACCAGCTGGTTGGGAGTGTGTTCAAGGCATATGTGACTTTGTAAATAAGCATATTAAGTTTGACTATTATGAGGCTTGTGCAACAAGGACAGCATGGGATGCATACAATGAAAAAATTGGTGTTTGTCGTGATTATGCTCATCTTGCTATAGCTTTTTGTCGAGCTTTAAATATTCCAGCACGTTATTGTACAGGCTATTTGAGTGATATAGGTGAGCCTAAACCTCATGGAATTATGGATTTTGCCGCATGGATTGAGGTATATCTTGATGGTGGTTGGTATATTTTTGATCCCAGAAATAATAAAAGACGAATAGGAAGAATACCTCTTGCAAAAGGTAGAGATGCTGCGGATGTTCCAATAAGCAATTCTTTTGGGCTAAATAAACTTAAAGAATTTAAGGTGTGGGCGGATGAGTATATTGAAAATTAGTTATATAAAAAAATATGGAGTTATATATGCGTAATTTTAAAAAACAAAATAGTTGGTATGGTATGCAACATAGCTCATATGGTGATGTTATAGTTGTATACGATAAAAGAATTATTCCTAAAAATCCATCAAGAATCTATTTATATCATACGCAAAGAGATATGTTTATAGAATATGATGAAACAATAGTTATGAAAACTTTATTAGAATTAAGTTTAGATGACACTTTAAAAGCCGAAAAAGATTATAAAGAAAAATTAACGGCAGCTGCAATTAAACAAAGTTTGATTTTTACTAAAAAAACTATGAAGAAGTAAGTTTAATCCAACTCTAGAGAACTAATATATAAACTCTTCGCCTTCTAGCTTGGTTTTATATCTTCTATGTTGCCATAGATATTAATTCAGGTGCTTGTCAAAAGGCTTAAGCATCTTGCCTATAATTATAGCTGTTTTCATTTGGGTTTTATAAGGTAAACGAATATATAATCTATCGATAAACCAAACGGGTCAATTTTTAACTTATAACCTTAACTTTAATAGCTGATTTTCTTCCTCTATTCTCTTCAGTATCAAATGTTACTTTTTCACCTTCTTGTAGAGTTGAGCCAGAACCTTCTACATTATTGATATGAACAAATATCTCTTTGCCACCATCTTGAGGTTCTATAAAGCCAAATCCTCTCTCAGCATTAAAAAATTTTATTTTTCCTTGTCTCATATTATGTTTCCTTTAAGTTTATTTATATATAAATAATTTATATTTATTTTAAGCTTAGCGATCTGCTTTAATAATGAACAAGGATATGTGAATAAACTGTTTAAATATTTAGTTTGATATCAGATTATAAAATAAGTTTAATTATAAATGTAGTTTTAGTAAGTATAAGTTAAAAACAGAGGTCTTACAAGAATGTTGATTATTTTAATCGTTGATTTACTATCGCTTTAGGATTTAGTTATTTAACCTCTTCTGGCTCTTTTGGGTCACAACATCCAGAATCATTGCAGTCACAATTATTACAACAAGACTTTTTAAAATGTCTACGAGTAGCAACTAAAACAATAATAGAAGCAGTTACTACTAGAGCAGTGTTTTCAGCTATATTTCCAGGGAATATGCATAAAATAATGGTTACAAGTTTAAGAACTAGAGCTATACCAGCTATAGCTAAAATCCCGCAAAGAATACATAAGCCTATTTTTTTACTACAATTTTCAGAATTTTTGAAAGGGCAGTTCATAATCATTCTCCTATAGGTATTGTTAATTTCTACACTATTCTAAGATAATTATATAAGTTGATTTATATAGTGTGAATACATTTTTATATTACGGTATCGAAATTTAATAAATATCTAATATTAATCTTTTAGATAAATAAAGCTTTTATTGGGTATGTATTGATAAATATTTCTTGTAAAAAAGTGAGAAGATATTATAATTTCCTCAAATGAAATTGATAATGGTTATCATTTACAGGATGTCTGTTTATAAATCAAACACTAAGTATAAAATAAAAGGCTACCGTGAAGAGTGCCCCATTTCTTATAAGAACAAACTCCTTTCTCTGGGTTTATTGCCGGGCAAGGTATTAGAGATAAAACGTAAAGCTCTTTTTGGAGGGCCATGCCAAGTTAGTGTAAGAAATGCTGATATTTCTATACGCATCAAAGAATTGAACTTACTAGAGCTAGAGGAGATAAATTAATGAGATATGCATTAGTAGGTAATCCAAACTGTGGTAAAACAACTATCTTTAATATTCTTACTGGACTTAATCAAAAGGTAGGTAACTGGTCAGGTGTTACAGTTGATAAGAAAACTGGTACTTTTAATATTAACGGAGAAACTATAGAGATAGTTGATATTCCTGGAATATATAGCCTTTCAGCTTCAGATAATAGTTCTATAGATGAGCAAATTGCTTATAACTATGTAATACAAGAAAAGCCTGATGCAATAATTAATGTTTTAGATGCTTCAAATCTTGAAAGAAGCATGTATCTAACTATTCAGCTTTTAGAGCTTAATGTCCCAATGGTTTTAGCAGTTAATATGATAGATGTTGCTAATAGTAGCGGGGTAGTAATAGACTTTGACAAACTTTCAAAAGTGCTTGGTATCAATGTATTTCCTGTAATAGCAGCCAAAGGAATTGGGATAAAAGAATTAAAGCAGTCTTTAGCCTCTGCGCAAAAAGAGCCTTCATATAATATAGTTAATTTTTATCCAAAAGAAGTTTTACAAATACAGGATCAGTTAAAAGAAACTCGTCAATCTTCTGTAGCAAATTTATGGTTAGCAGCTGAGGTTTATGAGGGTCGTACTTTACAGTTAGAGCAAGATACTAGAGATATAAATATTGAAGAATTAATGGAGAAAAATGCTTCTCTATTAAATCATTCGGGGCATAAAATACCAGAGGTTCGTTACCATGTGGTAGATGAAATTCTTAAAGAAGCTGTTAAATATACAGTGTCAGAATCTAAGAAAAGTATAACTCATATATTAGATGCTGTTTGTATGAATCGCTTTTTAGGGGTACCTATATTCTTAATGATGATGTATCTAATGTTCTTTTTCTCTATAACATTTGGATCAGCTGTTCAGCCGGTGTTTGATGATTTTACAGCATCAGTGTTTATTGATGGGGTTGCTTATTATACAAATATGCTTGGTTTTCCTCATCAATTGGTAATGATACTTTCTCAAGGCTTTGGGACAGGTATTAATACAGTATTAGCATTTATTCCACAGATAGGGTTCTTATTCATATTTTTATCAATACTTGAAGACTCAGGTTATATGGCAAGAGCAGCTTTCGTAATTGATCGCTTTATGCAATCAATAGGTCTATCTGGTAAGGCTTTTGTTCCGATGATAGTTGGCTTTGGTTGTAATGTAGCTTCTGTAATGGCTGCTAGAACTTTAGAAACTAGAGAAGATCGCCTAATGACAATTATGATGTCGCCATTTATGTCATGTGGAGCAAGATTAGCAATATTCTCTGTATTCGCTACGGCATTCTTCCCAAGTAATGGAGCTTCGGTCATATTCCTACTTTATATAATTGGTATTTTAGGGGCTATTTTAACTGGATATGTAATTAAGTTTACATTCTTAAGAAGGGAGGCAACTCCGTTTGTATTAGACATTCCTAAATATCACTTGCCACGCTTTGGCAATATTATGTTATACAGTTGGAATCGTCTAAAGTCATTCCTACTTAAAGCAGGTAAGATAATTATTCCTATAGCAGTTATTATAGGTAGTATGAACAGTATTAATATAACTAAAGATGAGTCTATTCTTAGCTATGCGGGTAAAGAAATCACACCTGTGTTTTCTCCTATAGGCATTGAGCAGGATAACTGGCAGGCTACAGTGGGATTGATTACTGGAGTTTTGGCAAAAGAGGTTGTTGTAGGAACACTTAATACTCTTTATACCCAAGATGACAGTACAGGAATACCAGAAAGCTATAGTATTGTAGAAAATTTTAAGAATGCGATGAGTAGCACGTGGGAAAATTTGCATAATATGGATTTTAATCCAATAACTTCTAATGAGGCTGATGCTAGCATGGACTCATCTGCTATGGGTAATATGGTTAGTAAGTTTAGTACAGGTGTTTCGGCTTTTGCATATATGCTATTTGTTTTATTATATATACCATGCATTTCAGTGATTGGTGCGATGGTTAGAGAGTCTACTCGTGGCTGGGCCATATTATCTATAGTTTGGAGTTCAACTATGGCTTATGTTTCAGCTCTAATAGTGTATCAAACAGGCAATATACTAAATACCCCAATGAAGTCAGTAGCTTATATTGTTATAGCATTGATAGCTCTGGCTATCGTTATTTATATTATGAGATATCTTTCAACTAAGTTTAGATTTGTTGCTAATTTAACAGGTTGTAGTACTTGTGAGATTAAGCATTAAGCTTTTGAAATAAAATAAAAATTATGGATAATTGATAGTTATGGAAGATCAGAAAAATACGAATCTTAAAGAATTTGGTTTTAAAATCACGCAGCCACGCATTGAGATATTACAACTATTTGAAGAAAATAAAGATAAGCATTTAAGTCCTGATGATATATACACAAGACTAAAATTAGATGGTAGTAGTATTGGGATAGCAACTGTATATAGAATTCTAAGTCAATTTGAGTCAGCAGGACTAATTAATCGCTTAAAATTTAATAATGACCAAGTAATGTATGAGCTAAATCAAGGTGATCATCATGATCATATGATCTGTGTTAAATGTAATGTAATACAAGAGTTTTATGATGAAGAGCTTGAGAAGATACAGAATCAAATAGTAAAAGCTATGGGAGCTAAAATGGTTGATCATAGTTTAAATATTTATGTCGAATGTAAATCTTGCTTAAGTAAAAATATATAAAAAATAATTTAATTTTAATAAAAATCTTTATTAATTATAAATTTAGAGCCTCTATTAATTGTGGATAAAAAAATAAATTCAAATTTATTCCCAATGTTTACAACGAGGAGCGCTATTTAGATAAATTTTCAAGATGTTTATTTTTGATTTTTACATATAGAATTACTTTCATATCTTCTAAGGAAGTTATTTTTTACGACAAATTTTTTAAACTAAATAGTTTTATGTGTATGGGAGGAATAAACAAATGATGAATCTAAGTGTAGCCTCTACATACTGTTTTAATAACTGTGTAAAAAGGAGTTAATAATATGTCTAGAAAATACTGTGTACTTAAAGATGATAATATAACTAAAACATTAGTAGATCTTATTAATAAAAGCTATAAGACTGAGAATGTTAACTCTATACAAGAAGTTAATTTAGGTCATGTATTAAATCATATAGATAATGATGATGCAAAAGCTGTGATTAAAAGCTTATGGTGTGACTTGGAAATATTAGTTGGACATCCAGTGATGCTATTAGATAACAGCTCACAGAAAGGTATTATAGGTAAACTTTATAAGAAAACTGGTGATAGAAATTTAATCTTAAACTTAAGAACGGATGATTCAGAAGCTATTTTCCAATCAATATATAATGCTTCAGGCATAAGGGTAGAAATTAAAGATCTATCTATCTAACTATCTTATCTATTAATTTTCTTGTTAAAGTAATATTTAAATTTTAAAACTTTTTATTTAATATATTAAAAATGTTCCCGTAGCTCAGCAGGATAGAGCGATTGCCTCCTAAGCGATAGGTCGGATGTTCGAATCATCTCGGGAACGCCAGATTAATAAAAATATTAAAAAGCTAAAGAATTTAAATAATAAAGTAAGTAAGGGCTTTATAGATTTAACTTAACTCTTGCTTGAGCCTAGCAGTATCTAATTTACCTTGCCATTTAGATATAACTATTGTGCCGACTGTATTTCCTATCATATTTGTGATAGCACGACCTTCTGACATAAATCTATCAATACCTAGTATTATGACTATCCCTGCAACAGGAACAGTTCCTAAGGCACTTAGTGTACTTGCTAGGATAATAAATCCACTACCTGTAACACCTGCTGCACCTTTTGAGCTAACTATCATAATAGCTAACATAAATATTTGTTGCTGAATGGTTAGATCAACATTTAAAGCTTGGGCTATAAATATAGCGGCTAATGATAAATAGATAGCAGTTCCATCTAAATTAAATGAATAGCCTGTTGGTATTACTAGACCTACCACGGATTCATCACAGCCGAGATTCTCAAGTTTTTCTATCAAATTCGGTAAAACAGTTTCAGAAGATGAGGTTCCTAATACAATAAAGATTTCTGTTTTGATATATCCAAGTAGTTTAAAGATACTAATGCCACAAAATAGGCGTAAAACTATTCCTAAAAGAACTAATATAAATATAAGGCAAGTGATATAAAAACATAATAATAGCCCAACTAATCCAAGTAGAGTTCCAGCCCCATACATCCCAACTGTATATCCCATAGCAGCACAGGCTGCTAATGGTGAATAGTACATAATCACATGAATTATTTTAAAAAATACTTTTGATAAACTCTGTATCCCAGCAAGTATTGGTTTACCTTGGTCACCATACATCACAAGACCAACTGCAAATAGTATTGCTACAAATAGAACCTGTAATATATCTCCCTTTGTGAAAGCTCCCACAAATGTATTAGGAATAATGTTCATAAAGAAATCTTGAACATTTTCAACGTGCTCTACATTTCCCATATAGGCTTTTGCAGAATCTATATTTAAAGAGTTTGGATCTATATTTAAACCATGTCCAGGAGTAAATAAGTTTGCTACAACCATTCCGACAATTAGAGCCATAATTGTCATTATAAAGAAGTAGATTAGGGCAATACCACCGATTTTGCCGACTGCTTTTAGGTCACTCATAGCGGCTATACCAGAAACTAGAGTTAAAAATATAATCGGAGCGATGAGTAACTTTATGAGTTTGACAAAAACATCAGCAAAAGGCTTAAGGGAGATAGCTATATGCGGTGCAAGGAAACCTAATATAATACCTATAAAGATACCTAGTAGAACCTGTGCATATAAGTGTTTGAATACTTTCATTATTAGTTAACATTTTTATATATGCTAAATTTAATATAGCTCATAACAAAGCTATAAAGCTAGATAATTTTGATAATACACAGTAAAGAAGAAATATTTTTTGATTAGTCTAAGTATGTTTTTTGAGTAACCATTAGTATATAAAAGATAATAGATATTGGAATAAATATTGTATAGAAAAGCCCATAAGCTGAAATATTATCATGAATTATAGCTGCAAGTAGCTCAAAAGCTATATATGCAAATATACTCCATGATGATGCAAATGCTTTGATGATTTTATTAAGCTGATGTTTAGAGTTTACATAGGCATATATCACAAAGAAGCCTATATGAAGGATTAAAGCTATAACTAGATTAAGTACCCCAGCGATCATTAATAAATATGTCAAAACTAGATACACACAGAATGCTACTAACTGAGGAAGAGGAAGGTAGCTAATCGGTAAAGGGTCAGATTTGTTAGCTTTAAGCTTGGTATATGAAACAGGTAAGGCCACACACGACACGAGAATGAAAGTCGTAGTTAATGAGGCAATCATCTGCCAATTACGGAAAAATAGGATTAGTAACATTGAGCAAATTAATGTGAAGATCAAAGAAGTACGAGAGACATTCACAGTGGGGTTTACTCTATTAAAATACTCAGGCATTTGCTCTGATTTTGCCATTTCATTAAGCATACGAGTAGAGCCACCTAGATAAACTATCCCAGTACCAGAAGGGCTAACTAAAGCATCTGCATAAAGAACTATAGTTAAAGCATTTAAGCCTAATATGCCAGCAAGTTGAGCAAGAGGAGATTCAAAATTTAAAGCACCCCAACCATTTTTAACCATCTCTGTAGGCACTGCGCCAATGAATGAGATTTGTAAAAGTAGGTAAATCATTAAGACTATAACAACACTACTTATAAGAGCAATAGGAATATTACGTTTGGGATTTTCTAGCTCAGCTGAGAAGCTTGCTGCCATTTGAAAGCCAAAGAAAGAGTAAAAAATACCGCAAGAAACTATAGCACTAAAAATACTTCCAACTCCATTTGGCATAAAGCTAACATATTCGCCACTAAAGTTACTACTATGAAAAGCTGTGATCATTACGATAATAGCTGTAGCAATAGGTATTACTATTTTTAGTAGAGTTAGCCAGTTATTTATTTTTGAAAGTGATTTTATACCCCAGTAGTTGATTAAGGTGTAAATTATCATAAATAAGGCAACAATAATTACTCCACTAAAAGTTAGTGCACCATTAGCAAATATATAAGGTGTAGATGGTGGATAAATAGATGCTATATATTGTGTTGTAGCCATAGCTTCTGATGGGACAATTATAAGGCCTAGCATCCAGTTTGATAATCCTGTAACAAAACCAAAATGTTTATTGTGAGATATAGTCGTTAGTTGTGTGAAAACACCATTATTTGGATATTTAACTGCAATCTCTGATAAAAGAAATGCCATAGCTAATACGATAATTGCACCAATAATCCAAGAAAGTATAGAAGCTGCCCCAGCTGCTTGAGATGCATAGTATGAGGCATAAAGCCATCCACTACCAACCATTGTTCCAACGCTTAGCGCAATTGCAGTAAATAAACTTGGTTTTTTAGTTTTCATTCTTCTTCCCTTTTAAAAGCTTTATTTAGCGATTTTATTAGCTGATTTAATTTAGTAAGTAATATTATATAATGG
This sequence comes from Pseudofrancisella aestuarii, assembly GCF_003574475.2. Taxonomy (NCBI): domain Bacteria; kingdom Pseudomonadati; phylum Pseudomonadota; class Gammaproteobacteria; order Thiotrichales; family Francisellaceae; genus Pseudofrancisella; species Pseudofrancisella aestuarii. Next base: position 55,768 of record NZ_QLIS02000002.1, read on the forward strand.
TGCTTCATAACGATATATATTTTTAATTAAAGAATTTTAATCATGTTATGGCTGTTGTCTATTATTGAAATTGGTCAAATTAATTTATAATTTACTTCCAACCTGTTGGGCCATCATTTATCCTTTAAGTACTCATGTGGGATGAGGTTTATTTTATCTATGGATCAAAAAAAAATTATTGCTTATACGATAGGGGTGATTATGCTAATGGAGCTTATTGATGGATCTGCTCTAAATACAGCTTTACCTCAGATAGCTATTAGCTTACAAGTTAATGCTATTACATTAAAAGTTGCTATAACAGTTTATTTATTAACTTTAGGGTTATTTATACCAGCATCAGCATGGTTTGCAGATAAATTTGGAAATAAAAATTTATTATTTATCTCTATAAGTGGTTTTGTAATTTCTTCAATGGCTTGTGGCTTATCAACTAGCATTACCTCGTTAATCATTTTTAGAGCATTTCAGGGAGTATTTGGTGCCTTTACTATGCCTGTGGCTAGATTGACTATGGTTAGGATATTTAAAGGAAATATGTTAGCAGCAATGTCAGTAGTAGCGGTGATTGCTACAATAGGACCTATGATTGGGCCATTAGTCGGAGGAGTTATCACGACATATATTGGCTGGAGAATGATATTTTTCATAAATTTACCTATAGGGATTGTCGCTATAATATTAGTCTATTTTTATTTACCAAGAACTAAGTTGGAGAAAGTTCAAGCAAAGTTTGATTTAAAGGGGTTTTTAATTATAGGAAGTTCTATAGCATTTTTAATGCTTTTTGTTGACTTGATGATTGATCAAGATATTTCTTTATTGTGGAAAGGGCTATCTTTTGCTTTATCTCTTATTTTGGGATTTATTTATTTAGGGCATGCAAAAAAATTAAAAGATGATGCTGTTATTAACTTAAGCGTGTTTAAAAACGAATGTTTTAGATATTTTATAGTTATTAGTACGCTTTCTCGTTTGGTTATTATGGGGATGATGTTCATATTTCCTTTATATTTACAGACTAAGCAAGGCTTTAGCGCTTTTTACTCTGGATTATCTCTTATGGCTTTTATTATTCCTGTATGGCTAGTAAAAAAAATAGTTAAGCCAATATTAGCAAAACTTCATTTTTATAAATTTTTTATTATAAATATAGGTCTTATGGCTTTAATTTATATAGCTATTGCTTATGTGTTTCTATATTTTAATTTTATTGAGTTTCTTGTTTTGTTAACTTTGTTAGGCTGTTGCTTTGGTACTTTCACCATCATAATTAATGCAGCAATTTATAACTCTTTAGATAATAACGATCACATGGGTGTAGCAACAATTATTAATAGTACAATAATTCAACTTACTAGTGCTTTTGCTATTTCTTGGGTAGGAATAGTTTTAGCTACCTTATCAGGAGTGACAAATTTAAACTTTCACTCAATAATATCTTTTTCATCGTACGCATGGACTCAGATAATCTATTCAGTGGGACTTTTTATAATAATGCTTTATATTTTTATTTTTAAGCCTAAAAATTTAGATAGCGTTCCGACGACATAATATAATCTGCTTAAGTCTTATTTGGATTTAAAATTCTAATCATTTATCATGTAAAGGTATAACTTATTATTTAAAAGAGATATTAACTTTTGTTATTAAGCTCAGTAGCAAGAACTTTGAAAAGTTCTTTTGGTAATATTATAGAGTGGTATGATTTCTCGTTATATGGGTATTTTGCTACTATAATAGCAACCCAATTTTTTCCCTCTAATAATCATTGGATGTCTTTAATGGCAGCTTTTGGAGCATTTGGTGTTGGCTTTATTGCTAGACCAGTTGGTTCTATATTATTTGGATATATAGGAGATAAGGTTGGTAGGCATTATGCTATGAATATCTCTATAACTTTAATGTCTATGAGCACTATGGCTGTGGCATTTCTTCCAACAAGTGAACAAATTGGCCTATTTGCTCCTTTACTATTGGTTATGATTAGATTGTTACAAGGACTTTCAGCTGGAGGGCAGTTTGGTAATTTGCTAACTATTACTGCTGAAGATAAGGCTCTAAAGTATAGGGGATTAGGTCTGGGAATAGCCTATTCTACTTCTGTGGTTGGCTATCTTATAGCTGCTGGCGTTAGTTATGGATTGTTTAGTCTATTAGCAAAAGAGGATCAAACCTGGGCTTGGAGAATTCCTTTTGCGTTAAGCTTTATTTTACTGATAATTCACTTATTTTTACGAGAGAATGATAAAGGAGAAGTAAATAATGCTCCAAGAGAGAGAACGCCAGTACAGATCTTATTAAAACATTATAGTAAGAGATTAATTCTTATAGTCGTTTTATCTACTTGTACAGGAGGATTATATTTCTTAGTTGTCACCTATATGGTTTCTTATATGGAAACTGAACTTGGATTATCTATAAGTACTGCTTTAGGAGTTAGTACATTGGGTTTAATCGGTATTTGTATCTCAACCCCTTTGTTTGGTTTCTTGTCAGACATTATAGGGAGAAAAAAATTTCATATAGTTGCTTATCTAACTGTAAGCTTAATTATGATTCCTTTAGTTCTAGCTATGCATATACAAAATATTTATATAATAGCAATAAGTGTATTTTTGCTTGCTGTTACAACAGCATTAACGCAAGGAGCTTCAAACCCATATTTTACAGAAGTCTTTCCTCCTCAAGTAAGAGCAATAGGATGTTCTATCGGATTAGGCTTTGGGAATGCTATTTCTGGGTTTATGCCAATGATAGCTACATATGTGATGGGAATAACATCATCAACTAAAGGTTTAAGTATCTTATTATTATTGATTAGTGCTATTGGTTTATTTATAGCCTTAATTATTCCTAATCAGCAGGCGGAAGTTAGAAGGTTAAATAGTATACACAATGATTAGATTAGGAATAATTTTTTAAAGAGGCTAAGTTATAAGAGTTTTCTCTTTGTTCATCATTTTCTCCTCATTTCTTATTAAATTTCTCAAATCTCGAAGGCAATATTATTTGCTTTATCATCTTATGTCAAGGGGTTTTTGACAATTCTGACACATTTTTTTGCCAACATTGTCAATATTTTAAAATTGACATAAAAGTTGACAAAATATTTTGTAATAAATATTATTAAATTACCAGCCTAAATTTTTAGCCGGAGATATTATGCCTTTGATAAAAGGAAGAAATAGAGAAGAAAAGATTCCATTAAGAATAAGATTAAGTGAAAGCGTTCTTAATGAGATGATTGAATATATGAAGTGGGCTGAAATAAAGTATAAAGACCATTTTATAGAAGAAGCGTGTAGGCACGTTTTGAAATCAGATAAAAAATGGCTGTCTTTTAAATCAGAAGAGTTGGCTTTCGTTAACAATGATTTAAAGGATAAAAAAGAAACTAAAAAAGATTTAGTCAATAAAATGATGGCTGAAGATGAGGGAATGTCATTTGGGTCAGAAGATTTGGCTAAAAAAATAGATACTAATAATAAGAGTTAGTAATTCTTTTAAAGATTTTAAGTTTATTTTTTAATCTTTCTCTTTGCCATTCTGGATAGCCAATAAGATTGTGATAATCATTTTTTATTTTTATAAATTCGCTTTCTGGTAATTCATTAAATTTCTTTTTTATTTTTGCTCTAAGGTAATTCCATTTATTCTTTATGATATTTTTTCTCATGTGGTTATTGTTTTTTTATGCATAAGCAGTACTTTATAATCTTTCTTTAGTTAAGTCAAATTATTTTGCCATTTTATAATAAAATATTGTGTCAAAAATTGACAAATAAATATACAGGAATTAACATATAATAAAGATTAGAATATTAGAAGGAGAAAAAGATGCCTCTGATAACTGGTAAAAATAAAGAGGAAAAGATTCCTCTAAGAATAAGATTAAGAGAAAGTGTTTTTGATGAAGTGACTGCATATATGAAGTGGGCGAAGATTAAATATAAAGATCACTTCATAGAAGAAGCTTGCAGATATGTTTTAAGTTTAGATAAAAACTGGCAGAAGTATAAGAAAGAAAATTATGAAGAAAATCTTTCTAACAAAGTAGAAACTGTAACTGATTTGGAGCATAAAATGATAGCTGATGATGAGGGTATGATAAATCTTTCAAAAGATGAGAATATCGGTAATAAACTCCAAAAAAAATAAAGATTAAGAATTGTTTTTATTTGAGTCCTTTTCTAAATGCTTCTGTATTTTCGTGGAGCTTGCTGGGGTGTTTCTTAAATTTTTATCTTTTGATTCAATATGATTGAGCATAACTTTTGTAGCAATATTACCAGCAATTTCAGAAATATCTAAAGAAGCATATATTTCATCTTCAATATATCTTTCATCGACACTAATACCCGTTTGTTCAAAAATAGTTTCATGGATTTGGTTTAATATATTTTTTTTCATATATAATCTTCTCCAGACTAATAAACTATACTTAAATGTTTACATATAAACACCTATGGGTCAAAGTCGATTTTTAGCAAAAGTAGCTTGCTATAACAAAAATTGCTTAACCGGGTTTAAAGGAGTATCTTAGCTGGTCGTTAGTCATGGGGCATATAAAACCAAGGTAAAAGGATATAAAAGATGTGGTCAATTATTTTTGGTAATCCAATATCTAAAACAAAATTAGAACAATATACTCTTTCTAAAAAACATGGATTAGCTACTTTCTCTTCAGATGCCTTATCATCCGTTGCTTATGCTACAGGGGAAATTTTAACTACTCTGGCAATGGCTGGGACTTTCGCCTTAACAATGTCTCTTAATATTTCTTTCTTTATTGCGGCTTTAATTATTATTGTAGGGATTTCATATATCCAAACTATTAATGCTTATCCAAATGGTGGTGGAGCTTATGTAGTAGCAAAAGAAAATTTGGGTATATTTATGGGGCTGATAGCTGGAGCAGCTTTACTTGTAGACTATATATTAACTGTTTCTGTAAGTACCTCTGCTGGAGTACTTGCTATTACTTCAGCCTTTCCCTCGCTCTATAATCATTCTGTACAGATAGCAGTTTTTTCAATAGTTATTATAGCCTGGCTCAATCTGCGAGGAATCAGAGACTCAGCTTCTATTCTCATTTGGCCAACTTATGGTTTTATTATCGTAATTCTATTGATGATATTAATTGGTTCATATAATTTATTTACCGGAAATCTTCATCCTATAGATTATAGAAGAACGACTCAAACATTAGAGACTGTAAATCAGGCTCTTACAGTAACTTTGTTATTAAGAGCTTTCTCCTCAGGATGTTCAGCAATGACAGGAATAGAGGCTATAGCAAATGGTGTTGCTTCTTTTAGACCTGATAAAAGAAAAAATGCGAATATTACGCTTATTTGGTTGATAGTTTTACTAATTCTGATGTTTTTAGGGATAGCTTATTTATCGTTTAAATTAGGCATCCGTCCGGTTGAGGAGCAGAGCTCACTTTCTCAGTTAGCACATGTTATATTTGGTAATGGTTTTTGGTATTACATTTTACAATTAGCGACTTGTCTAATATTACTGGTTGCCGCAAACACCTCTTTTGCAGCCTTTCCTGTTTTAGCTTCTATACTTAGTCAAGACGGCTTTTTACCAGCGCAGTTAAAGAATAAAGATGAGAGGTTGGCTTTTAGAAATGGGATTATAATATTAGCAATATTAGCAATTTGTTTAATAGTGGTATTCCATGCTGACACAAGCGCTTTAATACCTTTATATTCTATAGGGGTATTCTTAGCTTTTACTTTATGTCAAGCAGGCTTGATAGTCTTTTGGTACAAGAGAAGAAAGAAAGTCCAAAGCTGGGTATTCAGATCTCTTATAAATTTAGTTGGATGTATTGCTACTTTCGTAACTGTTTTAGTTATTACTGAATCCAAGTTCACTGAAGGTGCATGGATTGTCATAGTCGCACTTCCAGCACTAATTACTATTTTTTATATGATAAGAAAACATTACCTAAAGGTTGAGAAGAGCTTAAAATTACGAGTCGAGGATATTTATACAGAAAAAGAGATTTTCACAGAGCAGCCTAAGATTATAATACCAATATCAAAATTACATAGAGGAACTTTGAAAGCTATAGAGTTTGCTAAAACGATAGCTTCTAATATAGAAGTGGTTACTATTAATATTGATAAAGAAGAAACTCAAAAATTAGAAGCGGCATGGAAAGAGTTTAATATTAAACAAAAGCTTACCGTTATAGAGACAGATTTTCAGTCATTCCTTTATTATTTCGTTAAGTATGTACAAGAAGCTGACGCTCAGAATAAAGATGGAAGCCTATGTACAGTAATTATACCAAGGGTTGAAGATAGTAAGTTTTGGCATAATATTTTGCATAATCAGAGAGTTTTCTTATTAAAGTGGGCATTAAGAGGCGCTAGAAAAGAAACGAAAGGAAAAACAAGAGTTATTATAGAAATTCCTTATCAAATATAGATTAATTCTTCATTAATCCAATATAAGGAAGTTCACGATACTTCTCGTCAAAGTCTAGTCCATATCCAACGATAAATTTATCCTCTATCTCAAAGCAAATATAGTCTAAATCAACTTCTCTCTCTAGCCTTGCAGGTTTAAAAAGAAGAGTTGCGAACTTTAGAGATTTTGGTTCATATTTTTTTAAACCCTCCATGATTCTATGAAAGGTATGACCAGTATCTACAATGTCCTCGATGACTAATATATTCTTATTTTTAATATATTCTTCTTTTAGAGCATCAACAGTTGAGGCTACTTTACCTGAGCTTTTTGAACCAGATCCATAAGATGATGCCGTTATAAATTGTGTTCTTACATCTAGATCTAGTTTTCTTACAAGGTCTGCAAAGAACATGAAAGAACCTTTCAGAACACAAACAAGAGTGAGTTCTTGACCTTTGTAATCATTGTTTAACGTTTCAGCTAATTTAGAAACTTCTTTTTCAATAGCTTCAGCTGTAATATATACATCTGCTTTTGTAGAAGCACCCATTTTAAATTCTCCGTATTTTGTAAATTTTAGTGAAATAAATTTATTTAAAATAATCTTCTAAAAATAATATTTGCTCTCTAGAAGGACCGTATGCAACTGCTGATACAGGTATTTCTATGAAGTTTTCAATTATTCTCACAAACTTTCTAAAAGCATTAGGGGCATTTTCTTTTGTAACAGTTTCATCTAGAGTGAATGGGTCTAAATCTACATATATAGGTTCAACTTTATATAGATCTATTCCTGGATAGGCACAATATATTTCTTTGCCTTCATATTTATATCCGATACAAACTTTTAATTCATCCATGCCTGATAAAACATCTACTTTTGTTAAGGCAATAGAAGTTAAATTAGAACATTTTGCAGAATACTTAAGCAAAGGTAAGTCAAGCCAACCGCATCTACGAGTTCTTCCTGTAGTTACGCCAACTTCCCCGCCTTTTTTTTGCAGGAAGTCACCTGTATCATTAAAAAGCTCTGTTGGAAAAGGGCCTTCACCAACTCTAGTTGTATAAGCCTTAGCAATGCCTATAACATGCTTTATCTCTTTACCAGCTGTCGTAGCACCAGAGTAAACACCAGCAACTGATGTATTAGATGATGTTACAAAAGGATATGTACCGTAATCGACATCTAATAGTACACCTTGAGCACCTTCATAAACAATGCTTTTACCTTTTTGAGTCGCTAAGTCTATTAGAGAAAATGTATCAGCAGCAAAATCTTTTAACTCTTGTCCTAACTCATAAAGTCTTTCTACTTCTTCATCTAAAGAAGGGTAGTTTACTTTATAGAGGTCTTTGAATAATATTTCTTTTTCTTGAAGACTATTTGCTAGACGCGTTCTTAATAATTCTTTATCAAACAGGTGTTTGAATTTCAGTCCTTTTCTTGCAACTTTATCTTCGTATGCAGGACCTATTCCTTTACCTGTCGTACCTATCTTTTCTTTTCCATTACTTTCTCTTAAAGCATCTAAAATTTTATGATAAGAAGTTATTATTGAGCATGATTCAGAAACGAATAGATTTTCTTTAGTTATTTTAATACCACTATTTCTAATTCTGTTAATTTCTTCTTTAAGAGCTAGAGGATCAACCACTACACCATGTCCGATAACGCATTTGGTGTGTGGATGTAAAACTCCTGAAGGAATTAAGTGAAGAAAGGTTTTCTTTCCATTAACTACTAGAGTGTGTCCAGCATTATTACCACCTTGGTAACGTACAATGAAATCAGCTTTTTCTGCTAAAGTATCGGCTATTTTGCCTTTACCTTCATCACCCCATTGGGCGCCAACAATTACTATATTTGTCATATTTTAGCTTTTAGAGAAATATATGATTTAATGATATCTATATTAATATATTGATTAAGAAATCAAAAGTAATAAATCTTAGGTTATAGGTTTTTTGAGATTAAAATTGTTATAATTTAGCAGTAAATAATTTTTCTAATTAATTGTGTGATAGGAGTTTTCTAAAAAATGTCTAAAATTCAAAGAGTTTTGATATCTGTTTCAGATAAAACTGGTATTGTTGAGTTTGCTAAAGGTTTAACTATGTATGGAGTAGAAATTCTATCTACTGGAGGTACTTCAAAATCTTTAAAAGATGCGGGTATAAATGTTAAAGATGTTTCTGAACATACTAACTTTCCTGAAATAATGAATGGAAGAGTTAAAACCTTACACCCTCTGGTTCATGGTGGAATTTTAGCTGATAGAGATAATCCAGAGCATATCAAAGCTATGAGAGAAAATGGCATTAATGGAATAGATATGGTCGTAGTTAATTTATATCCATTTGTTAATACTGTTAAGTCAGGTGCAAGTTTTGCAGACTGTGTAGAAAATATTGATATTGGTGGACCATCAATGGTTCGTTCTTGTGCAAAAAATCATAAGCACACAACAATTGTTACAAACCCTAGACAATATGAAGAAGTGCTAAGGGAAATGGCAACGAATGAAGGTGCAACAACTCAGTATTTGCGTAAAAAGTTCGCATTAGAGGCATTTGCGCATACTGCAGAATATGACGCACATATTGCAGAATGGTTTAGTACACAAGTATGTGAAGAATATCCAGAGAAGCTTTTCTCAGTTGGAACTTTAAAACATATCCTAAGATATGGAGAAAACCCTCATCAAAAAGCTGCTATATATACTATTAACACATCAGAAGTTTGTGTGACTAATGCTAAGCAATTACAAGGTAAAGAGCTATCTTACAATAATATTAATGATGCAGATGGTGCATTTGAGATGGTTTGTGAATTCACAGAGCCATCTTGTGCGATTATCAAGCATGCGAATCCTTGTGGTATAGCCTCTGGTGAAAATGCTTTGGATGCTTGGGAAAAAGCTTTATCTAGTGATCCTGTATCAGCATTTGGTGGTATTGTGGCATTTAACTGTGAAGTAGATGAAGCATTTGCAGAATCATTAGGGAAAATGTTTTTAGAAGTGATAGTTGCTCCATCTTATACACAAAAAGCATTAGAAGTTTTAGCATCTAAGAAAAATTTAAGAGTGCTTGAAACAGGAGCTGTGTTTGATACAAAATCTAGTCGTATGATTAGTAAGAATGTTAATGGTGGCATATTATCTCAATCCTACGATAATGGCTCAGTGAAGAAAGAAGAGTGTAAAGTAGTTACAGATAGACAGCCAACAGCTGAGGAATGGGCTGATTTAATGTTTGCATGGAAAGCAGTTAAATACGTTAAATCTAATGCTATCGTATATGCTAGAGATACTCAGACAGTTGGAATTGGCGCTGGGCAAATGAGTCGAGTTGATTCTGCTAGAATTGGTGCAGAAAAAGCAAATGCTTTTGAAGGAGCAAAAGGTTCTGTAGTTGCATCAGATGCATTCTTTCCTTTTGCAGATGGTTTAGAAGAGTGTATAAAAGTTGGGGCTACTGCAGTTATCCAGCCAGGCGGATCTAAAAATGATCAGGAAGTTATCGATGCAGCAAATAAGGCTGGTATAACTATGGTCTTTACTGGAATGAGACATTTTAGACATTAATTTTTTATCTTATTTAATTTTATGATTTTTTTATAAAAAAAAGTTTCAATTCTAATCAATTTTCCAGAAGAATTCTTTATAATTAATGCCATTGATATATATAAAGATACTATCTCTAGGTGTATTATATTTATGACTATGAGATTAATTATTATTTGAAAAATAATAGAGAGTGAGAAATGATAATAACAAAAGAAATTGAATACCGTGGAGACGGAATAGCTTTAAGAGGATTTTACGCTTACCCAGAAAAACGAACTAATTTGCCAGCTATTTTGATAGCGCCATCGTGGGCAGGGAGAGATAAATTTGCTTGTGAGAAAGCTATATATATGGCTAAAAAAGGTTATGTAGGATTTGCTTTAGATTTCTATGGAGATGCAAAAGTTGGTGCTTCTAAAGAAGAGAATGCATCTTTATTGAATAGCTTATTAGCAGAGAAATATGCGCTAATGACAAGACTTAAAACTGCCTATACAACTGTTAGTAGAATGCATATGGTTGATAAGTCAAGTATAGCAGCCATTGGTTTTTGTTTTGGCGGTAGATGTGTATTAGATATGGCAAGATCTAATATGTTCCTAAAGGCTGTTGTAAGTTTTCATGGGAAACTAGAATCTAATATCTATAAAACTGAAGATATTGATACTAAAATACTAGTATTGCATGGCTATAATGACCCTATGGTAACACCAGAAGAGGTTAATAAATTCCAAGAAGAAATGAATCGTCGTAATGCTGATTGGCAACTTCATAGTTTTGGTAATACTATGCATGCATTTACTAATCCTGAGGCGAATGATCCTGAGTTTGGTACTGTTTATAACCAGTTGACAAATAAAAGAGCTTGGAAACTAGCAGAAGATTTTCTTAGAGAGTCCTTTATTCCTAGTTATTTTTAATAAGATATATAAAATCTCTGTATGCTATAAAGCATTTTTAGTATGTCTTATAGTGAGTATTTAGATAACGTTTTTAGATAAGATTAAAGAGCTATGGATATTAAAAGAAAAGCTATAATAGCTTTATTTATAGTTGCAATTTTTTGGGGTGTGACTTTTCCATTAGTTAAAATATCGCTTGAATATATTTCTCCAGGACTTTTTGTTACTTTAAGACTTTCTTTATCTTTTTTATTGCTATTGCCTATAGTTATTAAAACCAACTTTCAGCATAAATCATATTTATTAAAAGTTGGATTTATTTTTGGCTCTCTTGAGGGGATAAGTTTTTATTTTCAAACGAGAGGCTTATATACGGTTTCTTCAAGTGAGTCAGCTTTTTTAACTGCATTGAGTGTAGTAATGATACCTTTTATTGCGAGTTTCTTTAAAATAGATCGTTTAACAGTATATGGAGCTATAGCATCCATAATATCTTTAATTGGGATATATGCTTTATCAGGAGCTAATTTTGAAAACTTTACTATAGGATATTTATGGTCTGTGTTATGTGCCTTAGCTTATGCGGTATCTGTAGTTTATCTTAGCTATGAAACAAGAAGATCTGATAAAAGTGAAGTATTTAAAGATATGAAACTTTTAATAATATTCCAAGTAATGTTTGGTATTCCTTTACCTTTCATTTCAGATATTTCTTCTATGTATCTTGATTTGAACTATATATTAATATTAGCAATTCTATTTTGTTCAGTTAGTACTATTGTGTGTTATTACTTACAAAATACTTATCAAAAGTATTTAAGTATGTCTCAAGTTGCAGTTATTTTTTCTTTCGAGCCAATATTTGCAACAATTTTTGGTAGGATTATAAATCATGAGGCTATATATTTATCCACAATTATTGGTGGAGTGCTAATATTGTCCAGTTATTTTATTATAGATATTGGAAATAAAAGAAGAATTAAGGCTTAGATCTTAAATATACTTTTACTATTAGTGAAATAATAGTATTGATACTATAAACTAATTATTGCTAATAATAATTTAGACTTTATATGACTGATTCAAATAAATTAACAATAAAGCAAAAAGTCTTCGCGATCTTCCAGCAAAGTAAAATGTTTATAATGTTTGTGTTGGGATATTCATCAGGATTGCCTTTGATGTTAACAGCATCATCATTGTTCTTATGGTATAAAGATAACGGCATAGAAATAAAAGATATTGGCTTTCTAAGTCTTATAGCTATACCTTATGGCTTTAAGTATTTATGGGCGCCTATTCTAGATAAAGTTACTATCAAGGGATTTACTAGAAGAAAAGGCTGGATACTTTTAACACAGGTATTAATCATATTATCAATCATACTTATGAGCCAGTTTTCACCTGATAAGTCTCCTTTATTAATTGCATTTATAGGTTTTGCGATTTGTTTTTTTTCGGCAACACAAGATATAGCTATAAACGCATACCAAACAGAAGTTTTAAATGAGAAAGAAAGAGCTCTAGGGGCCGCTGTAGCAGTTCTGGGATATAGAATAGGGATGCTTGTTACTGGAGCGCTAGTTTTGATAATAGTGCAGAAGCTAGATAATAATTGGAATCTTGGTTTGCTAACTATAGTCCCATTTTTTATGATAGCTCCTGTAGTTACGCTATTTATTAAAGAAAGTGAAATTGAAGTAAGGCCAAAAACTTTTAATGAAGCTTTTACATTACCCTTTATCGAATTTTTTCAAAGAAAAGGTGCTTTAACTGCAGTAGTGATCTTAGGTATATTAATAGTTTATAAGCTTGCAGATGCTATGGCATTCTCTTTAAATACCGTGTTCTTTGCTGATCTAGGATTTGATAAGATTACTATAGCAGTATCATATAAAACAGTATCTTTAGTTTTTACAATATTGGGTTTACTTTTTGGAGGTCTCGTAGCTAAAAAAATAGGAGTGTTTAGAAGCTTCTTATCTTTTAGTTTTATAATGGCATTTGCTAATTTAAGTTATGTATTGTTGGCATTTGCTGGTAAAAACTATACTTTGATGGTTGTTTCAGTTGCAGTAGAGTATTTTTGTGGTGCAATGGGTACAGCTATATTGGTGGCTATGATTATGAGCTTAGTAAATGTTAGCTTTTCAGCAACTCAGTTTGCTATATTAAGTTCTATAGACTCTTTAGGAAGAGTATTTGTTGGACCAGTAGCTGGAGATGTACAGCAATCCTATGGTTGGGCTAATTTGTTTTTATTTAGCTTTATGGTAGGAATAGTTACATCAATAGTAATCTATCTCTTTAGAAGAAGAATAAAAGAAATGGCAAATCTTGACTAGTTTTTATCTTTTTTAAATAAAGATAAAGACATAAAAAATAAGAAGCTAAGCCAAGGAATTAGTAGTATTCCCATTATTATATTTTTAACAATAGGAGTTAAATGTATGTTTGGGAATATATTTGCAATTAACAATATTACAAATATGAAAAGGACACCTGAAATAAAAGACCAAAGTGTACCTTTTTTAATCTTATCTACGGACACTATTAACTAGCAAGTTGATTTGAAACGAAATCCCAGTTAACAATTCCCCATAAGCTTTCTACATACTTAGGTCTAGCATTACGATAATCTATGTAGTAAGCATGTTCCCAAACATCAAAAGTAAGTAAAGGAGTTTTGTTATCAGTTATTGGGCAGCCAGCATTACTAGTTGTCACAATTTCTAATTTACCTTCAGAGTTTTTAACTAACCAAGCCCATCCAGAACCAAAAGTTGCAACAGCAGCAGCAGCAAACTCTTCTTTAAACTTATCTACAGATCCCCAAACTTCTATTAAAGCAGCTTTTAACTGACTTGATAGTTCAGTTTTCTTTGGAGTTAAACAATTCCAGTAGAAAGTATGATTATAAACTTGTGCAGCATTGTTAAAAAGCCCACCTGAAGAAGATCTGATGATATCTTCTAGTCTTTGACCTTCAAATTCTGAGCCAGCTACTAGTTTGTTCAAGTTTGTAACATATGTTTGATGATGCTTTCCGTAGTGATATTCAATAGTTTCTTTTGATATAACCGGAGCTAATGCATCTTCTGCATAAGGTAGTTTAGGTAATTCAAATGACATATGATTTCTCCTTTTTAATTTTAAACTTTTAGTATGCTTTACTTTAATAATTATACCACTCTAGTATAATATGCTATCATCTTGTCGTAGTAAACCGTTAAATTTGTAAAAAAAGCTGATAAAAGGAAGGAGTTATGTACACACCTGAAGAACAAGCTGTTGTAGATAGAATAGAAAAACAAATAAAAGAAAATAGCATAATTTTATATATGAAGGGTACGCCTAATATGCCTCAGTGCGGGTTTTCGGCACATGCGGCGGCTGCTGTTAGAGCTTGCGGAAAGCCTTTTGCATTTGTAAATATCTTAGAGAACCCTGATATTAGAGCTATCTTACCAAAGTATGCTAATTGGCCAACATTTCCTCAGTTATGGGTTAAAGGCGAGTTAGTAGGTGGTTGTGATATTATCATGGAAATGAAAGAGTCAGGAGAACTGCAAGAATTAATTGATAAAGTTTAATTTTATTTTCTAAAAGCTATCTCAAATACTTTCTTTTGATTTATAAAAGCATTATTTTCAATAATATAATCTCTTTATATGAAAATGTATGTTTAAAGATTTAAAATCAAAGCAAAGTTTTACTATTGCCGCTATAACTTTTTGGAGCCAATTCGCTAGTTATAGTTTTAGTGCAATACTTATCTTATATTTGACAAAATCAACTTTAGATTATGGGCTTGGTTTTTCTGAAGATCAAGCATACTCATTTCAAGGAGTGAGTAAGGCTATGGTTTACGCCATAATTATGATCGGTGGATTTATGGCTGATAAATATTTGGGTCTTAGAAGATCAATTTTAATCGGGAGTATTCTATTAGCTTTTAGTTTTCTTGTTGTATTTATAAGTGGTTTTTTTGTTCAGTATGGCAATAAAGTATTTATATATGCTTATGCAAGTATTCCAGCATGCTCATCTTTACTTATGGGTACCTCTTCCGCAATGGTTTCTAAAATATATAGAGAAGATAGGGTGTTGGCAAAAGGAGCGATGACTCTTTATTATATGTCGATTAATCTGGGGAGTTTATTGGCATTTGTTGTAGCTCCATTATTAATAGATTATAAGTATGGACCACTAGCTGTTTTAGGAATAGTTTTTATTGGAAAGTTATTAGCTTCTCTTAATTTTGCTTGGAGATATAAAATCTATGATAATGTGGTTGATAATATAGATAAGCAATCAATTTCTCAGAAATCTAAGTTGATAGTATTTAGTTATTTGCTTTTTATTTATTTGTTTACAATAGTTTGTTACCAATATCCAGACCAAGCAAATGTAATATTGGGGATGGTAAGTGTATTATGTTTAGTTTTATTTTTATTTAGATCATTATTCTTCTTGGAAGGAGCTGCTCAAATCAAACAAATAATAGGACTTTGCTTGATAGTTGTCGCTGTAGTTTTCTTTGTTATATATAATCAAATGGAATCTACATTAATTATGACAGCTCAAAATAACTCAGATCTGAAGCTCTTAGGATTGAGTGTTAATCCAGCTAATTATCAATTAATAAATCCAGTAATTATAATATTTGGAGGTATGCTGTTAATTAGAATTTATCCGATGCTACCAAGGTTCTATATTCCTTATCAGTTTGCGACAGGTACTGCATTAGCAGCACTAGGTTTATTTATGGTGTATTTTGGATTTTTAAATGCTCACAACGGTATTATTAGTGGAAATTACATAGCATTAACGTATCTATTTATATCTATTTCAGAGCTTTTTGTAAGCGCTATTGGTTTAAGTATGATTGGTATTTATTGTGATCCTAAAATGATGGGTTTTGCGATGGGTGCTTGGTATATTTCAGCATCTCTTTCAAACTCTATTACGGGTTTAGTTAATCAGCTAGTAGCATTACCAGAAAAAGGAGTTTCTATATTAGAAAGCGCTTATATTTATAAGGAATATTTTTATACTGCTGGTTTAGTTACATTAGTTATAAGCATGTTTGTATTTGTTTTAGCCATAGTAATTATTAAATTTATGAAAATAAAAAACATAGAGTTTGTGTAATCTCAAGCTATTGATAAAAATATAGTTATTGTTTAAGATTGATAATCCTGATTTTATGTTCTACTTATAAAGGAGTTTAAATCTTGTGTAGTATTTACGAGTTTATGCATTCGTCAAACTATATAACGATGTCTGCGGGACTTATCTTGCTATTCGCTATAGTGTCACAATATTTATCATGGAGATTAAAGCTTCCTTCAATTTTATTCCTTATTCTAAGTGGTATTTTATTAGGCCCAATATCAGAGGTTATACTATCTGATGGATTTAGATTAGTTGATGGTAATATAATTTTTGGAAAAGCGCTGCCACCTTTTGTTTCTATATGTGTAGCTATCATACTTTTTGAGGGAAGTTTATCTCTGAACTTCCAAAAAATAAAGCATGTTAGTAGAGTTGTATTTCTTTTGATTACTCTAGGGATAGGTTTGACTGTGGTTTTGACAGCACTGTTCTGTTATAAGCTATTAGGGTTATCTATGGAAATGTCTTTATTAGTAGCTAGTATAACGTGTGTTAGTGGACCAACAGTTGTTCCACCGCTTATGAGAACTATTCGCCCAAGAAAGCATGTTGCAAGTATCCTACACTGGGAGTCAATTATAGTAGATCCAATAGGTGCTTTAATAGTTGTATTTATAATGTCATGGCTTTTTGCATCAGCAAATATTATTGGTGATTTCATTGGGTATATTGTTTGGGCTTGTACATTAGGTTTGTTCTCTGGATTAGCATTTGGGTACTTTATTGGAGTGAGCTTTAGAAAGCATTATATTCCAGAATACTTGAAAAGCTTTTTTGTGTTAGCAGTTACTATAGTAAGTTTTATTATAACAGATGCTGTTATACATGGAGCAGGTCTTCTAACTGTTACAGTTGCTGGTTTAGTAATGGCGAATATGAAAGATCTCAAAATGTCGGATATAGTATCTTTCAAAGAAAACTTAAGTGTCGTGCTCATATCAGTTCTGTTTATAGTTTTAGGTGCTGACATTAACTTTAGTATGATAAAAGACTACTGGGCTGATGTATTACTACTGTTTTTATTCTTGCAGTTTATTTTAAGACCAATCGTAGTCTTTATATGTACAATTCGTTCAAATACTACATGGAAAGAAAGAATAGTTTTAGGGATGGTATATCCTAGAGGTATCGTTGCTGCCTCGGTTGCTGCTTTAGTTGCTATGAAAATAATAAAAGTAGCGCCTGAAGAAGTTGATGCGGCAAATACTTTAGTATTTTTCGTTTTCATGATTATTGTTTTAACGGTTGTTTTTGAAAGCTTATTCGTACCATTTCTTTCTCGTGCTTTAAAAGTTTCTGAACCTGAAGGAAAAGGTTTCTTAATAATAGGTGGGAATAAGTTTGCTAGAGAGCTTGCGGAAATATTTTCTAAACTTGATATTGAACTAACTATTACTGATTCATCTTGGGCGAATGTACAGAAATGTCGCCAGTTAGGATTAAATACTTATTATGGAAGTCCAGTGTCTTTACATGCTGACTGGAATATTAATTTGGTTGGTATAGGCTCGATGTTGGGGCTTTCAACAAGTGAATATGTTAATGCAGTTTCGGCTGTGAAATATGTTCATGAATTTGGTGCTAGTAATATTTTCGTATTAAGGACACCTCAAAAAGAAAGCTATAAAGGAATAGGAGCTATTGAGACTAATATAGCAAATTTACTTTTTGAAGAAGGTATTGATTATAACTATCTTCTTGAAAGACTAAATAATGGTGCAAGGATTAAGAGTACAAACATTACTGAGAATTATACGCTTGATAATTTCCTTTCAGATAATCGAAATTCAGTACCGTTATTTATAGTTGATGAAAATGGATATGTCCAACCTTTTGTGAAAAACAGAAAAATAAAACCTGTGAGTTTTAGTTTAATTTCTTTAAGTGATAACTAAAGGAGAAAGCCTTTATGTCAAACATCAGAGAATTTTGTGGTATTGCTCCAGATATTAGTGAAACAGCTTATATTGATCAATCTGCTGTAGTTATTGGTAAAGTAGTTATTGGAGAAGATGCTTCTGTCTGGCCACAAGTGAGTGTGAGAGGAGATCTTTTAAAAATCACTATAGGTAAAGGAACTAATATACAAGATTGTAGTACATTACACACTACAGAATATCCTAGAAATTCAGGTGAAGGTTTTGCATTAAGCATTGGTGAAAATGTGACTATTGGTCACGGAGTGGTTTTGCATGGATGTGAGATAAAAGACAATTCTTTGATTGGAATGGGTGCTATAGTTCTTGATGGAGCTGTTGTTGAAAAAGAAGTTCTCGTTGGAGCAGGTAGTTTAGTACCTCCAGGAAAAGTTTTGGAGTCAGGATATATGTATTTAGGCTCTCCAGTAAAGAAAATAAGATTATTAACACAAGAAGAAAAAGAAGATATATTAGCTAATGCAAAGAATTATGTTTCTACAAAAAATAAATATAAAGCTTAATTTTTTTATAGTTCTAGTAACTTTATTGTTAACCGCATGCGCGACAGTTAAAAGTGATTCAATACCTGTTGAAGAAACATCTCAATCATTTAATAAGGTGACATTAAAAGATCAGCTAGATAATTTGTCAAAATGGCAGGCTAGTGGAGTTATAGGTATTCGATATGATAATAAAGCAGATTCTGCTAATTTCATATGGAATCAAGATGGAAATGATTATCATCTAAAAATATATGGACCTCTTGGTATGGGTGCAATAAGTGTTATAGGAGATGGTAAATCTGTATCATTAGTTGATAGTAAGGGAGATGTAACAAAATCTAAAGATATTAGCTCTCTTTTAGCAGAAAAATTTGGTTGGTATATTCCTATGGAGGGTCTTAAATATTGGATAAAAGGAACATATGTTTCAAGAGAAACTAAAGAGGTAGGTTACTCTAAGTTGGGATTGGTTGACAATTTAAAACAGTCAGGTTGGGAGATAACTTATAAAAACTATATGTTAATTAATAAAAAAGTTCCCCTACCAACAAAAATAGTTTTATCTAGAGATGATTTGACTTTAAAAATAGTGATTAAGTCGTGGCAAGTATGAGAGGTAGGGAATATTTATCATTTGCCAAAATAAATCTCTTTTTACATGTTTTAGATAAAAGAGATGATGGATATCATAATCTTCAAACATGGTTTCAATTTATTGATTTAAAAGATAGGTTGTATTTTGAATTTAATAACTCAAATTTAATAACTATAAAAAGCAATAAGACAATAAGTTCTGAGAAAGATAATTTAGTTTATAAAGCAATAAGGCTATTTCAAGAGACGTATGCTATATCGGCTATAGGTTTAGATGTGTTTATTGAAAAGAATATTCCAATGGGAGCTGGATTGGGTGGCGGTAGCTCAAATGCTGCTGTAACACTTATGGCAATGAGAGATAAATATAGACCAGATATTTCAAATGCGGATATGCTTGATTTAGGTAAAAAGTTAGGTGCAGATGTTCCTATTTTTTTATTTGGGAAGTCAGCATGGGCTGAGGGTATTGGTGAGAAGCTATTTTCAAAAAACTATAAAGAACAATATGCCCTATTAATAAAGCCAGATATTCATATAAGTACAAAAGAGTTTTTTAATAGCCAGTATTTGGTAAAACATGAGAGCCTAATATCTAGGGAGTTAGACTTGGATAGAAGAGTTATGAAAAATGATTTTGAGGTAGTCTTTTTAAAAATGTTTCCAGAATTTAAAAATAGGCTTTCAGTAGCAGAAGCACAATTTTATATGACTGGTACAGGTTCTTGTTTTTATGTGTTATCTGATAATAAATATCAGCTTGAAAAAGTTGCTACAAAAATAGATAAAGACCTTGACAAATGGCTTGTTAAGACATTAAACTATGTCTACTGACTTTTTCACAAGTCATGTTCATTGTTGGGCTATCGCCAAGCGGTAAGGCAACGGGTTTTGATCCCGTCATCCCCAGGTTCGAATCCTGGTAGCCCAGCCATAAAAAATAATCAAAAAATCACTTTTAACTAAAAGTTTTGAATGCTTTTATATATACTGAATTAAAAATAGATTTAAAGATTTTTGCTTTGGTTTCCATAAATAAACAAATTGGCTGCATATTCCTTATATTAGGAACTTCTTTAGGTGGTGGAATTTTAGCCATCCCTATGCTGCTTTCTTATTTTGGGACAATACCAGGTATTATAATAATGTTTCTTGTATGGCTTTTAATGACATACTCAACCTTGGCTATAGCAGAAGCATGTATGCATTTTGAAAGGGGGATCAGTTTTTTAGGATTGGCTCATAAGACTTTTGGGAAGTTTGGAATTGTTTTAGTATATATATGTTCTTTTGGAATATTATATGGGATGTTAACTGCATATATAGCAGCTATAGGACAAACATATTCTAATATTTTTAACTTTAGTGTTTTATTTTCTCAAATACTTTTCATAATACTTTTTGGCTTTTTCATCCTTAAGGGTACAACTCATGCTGAGTGGCTTAATAGAATATTTCTTTCTATAAAGCTAATTATTATCATTTTTGTACTCGCATTACTTATTTCTCAAGCTAAGTTAGATAATTTAGGTGATTATGAATTATCTAATATTAAAGAGCTTTTTATAGTGATTCCAGTGCTTGCTACTACATTTTCCGCACATGTAATAATTCCAACCATTAGAAATTATGTAGGAGACTATCCTAAAGAATTAAGAAGAATAATTTTAATAGCTTCATTTATCATATTGGCGATATATAGTCTTTGGGTTGTTGCCATATTTGGTAATATTTCGATAAATGAAGGTGATAAAAGCTTTAAGTTCTTTTTAGAAAAAGATTCTATGATGAGTGTTTCAGAGTTTCTAAATATATTAAAAGTGAATCTGGGAAATGGTCTAGTGACTAAGGCATTGTTTGCATTTATAGCAATATCAGTGACTACAGCTTTTATTACACTATCTCTTTCATTAAGAGATCTTATCTTAGATAAATCTAATATTGAGAAATTAAAACCAGTTGTGAAGAATATTTTATTAATTGGGTTACTATTTGGTATACCTATAGTGATAGATTACTGTTTTAATAAAATATTTATAATGGCGTTATCCATAGTTGGTTTATTGGCTTTAATAATGCTTGTTGCTTGCCCATTAAATATGGTGAGAATTCTTAGAAAAAGTGGGCTGAAACTAAAATATAAAATAATGGAAAATAAGTTTATAAACGGTCTCGCACTTGCTGTTTCCTTAATAATTATTTTTCTTCAGCTTTTAGATTATTTATTATAACTATTTTGTAGCTTAAGATATTAACCTAATGGCAAAAGCCTGTTAGAATTATCACCTATACGTGAGAATTTAAGATATAAACATGACAAACGGTTTAATAAATGTAGCTATATTCTTAATTAGTACGATTTTTAGTTTATATGCTTTTATTGTACTATTGAGATTCTTTTTACAGTGGGTAAAAGCAGATTTTTATAATCCTGTTTCTCAAATGATTATGAAAGCCACGAATGTTGTTGTTATGCCCTTAAGAAGAGTGGTGCCAGGATTTTTTCACTTAGACTGGTCGTGTATAGTAGTCGTTTATTTTATCTTTTTAATAGAAAACCTATTAGTAGGTTTGTTAAAGGGATATGGTTTAGACCTTTTATTTATTTTTGTTAAACCTCTTTTAGATATGCCATTCGCTATAATAAATATGTTTGTTTATCTAATAGTTATAAGAGCTATAGCTAGTTGGTTCATTCATGGTGGATACAATCCTATCTTTGTGGCAATTTTTCAAATTACAGAGCCACTTTTATCTAGAGTTAGAAGATTTATAAAACCTACTGCAGCAGGATTTGATTTTTCACCGATAGTAGTTTTAATCGTATTATTCTGTGTACAAATATTCTTACAGAGTGTAATTGCAGAGATATTTTAGTGAGCTTCCTTTTGTCAGTTTATATACAGTCAAATTCTTCTAAGAGCGAGATATGTGGCGAGCATGATGGAGCTTTAAAAATTAAAATTGCATCTCCAGCTGTAGATGGTAAGGCAAATAAAGAGTTAATTAACTTTTTAGCAAAGTATTTGAAGCTTAAAAAAAATTTGATAAATATAAAAAGAGGTGAAACTTCTAGGCATAAAATTTTAGAAATATTTTCAGATAAAGAAGATATTGATTCTAAAATAAAACAATATTTAATCTCTTTCTAAGATCATTTTATAAGCACTATCTCCATTTTCATAATAATTGGATATAGTTTTAGAAATAACAAAATTATTCTTTTGATATAGTCTAATAGCTCCAAGGTTATTTGTATTAACTTCTAGGTAAATATTTTTAGTAGTTAGTTTAAACAAATGATTTAACAATGATTGAGCTATTCCTTTGCCTTGATGTGAAGTACTCACAGCAAGCGAGTAAATTCTTATTTGTTTTTTATACTCAAAACAAAGTATATATCCAGCTACACTATCGTTACTGACAGCAGTGAAAAAGAGTTTCTGCTTTTTTATATTATAAGTCATTTGCCTTCTAGATATTTTATCGCTATTAAATAGAGAGTTTTCTATTTCAATTAGATCATCTAGATGGTTCAAATTAGCATTAGATATTAATATATTATTAGCTTGCATAAGGTAGTTTCTTAAAATTCATTCTATTTAAGAATTCAAGCATGATAGTACTATATAAAGCATCACCTATATATGCATCTTCATATCCAGCATCTAAAGAAGGGTTATCATTTATTTCTATAATCATAGGTTTGCCATTTACAACTTTTATATCAACTCCATATAAACCTGTACCTACAAGCTTGGTTGCTTTTAAAGCTGCTTTCATAATAGATTTATCCACTTGATGAGTTGCATAAGCATCAGCACCACCAGCCGTGACAGTATTTTTCTTATAGTTTACAATCTGCCAATGGTTTTTAGCCATGTAGTATTTACATGCATATAGCGGTTTACCATTTAAAATACCTATACGCCAATCAAATTCAGTGAAGTAATATTTTTGAGCTATTATTATTGCAGAATCAGCTAACATCTCTTTTAAGATAACTTCTAATTCTTTAAAAGACTTTGCTTTTTTAACGCCTTTTGAGAAAGAGCCATCTGGGATTTTTAGAACTATTGGAAAACCTAATTCATTAACTATCTCTTCGAGCTCAGCTTTTTTAATATCTTTAAATATAAGCTTAGATTCAGGGGCTAGTATTTTATGTTTAGTCATTAAGTTGTGTAAGTAAACTTTATTTGTGCATCTAGTAATAGACTTCGTGTCATCGATTACTACTAAATTATTATCTTCCGCTTTTTTTGCAAAAGCATAACTATAATGATTAATCGCAGTGGTTGTTCTAATGAACAGAGCATCATATTCAGGAACTTTCATATAATCATCTTTAGTGATTAGGTCAACATGAATGCCTAGATCATTAGCTGCTTTTACAAATTTAGAAATTGCTTTTTTATTACTAGGAGGTATTTTTTCAGAAGGGTCATGTAAGATCGCTAAATCATATAAGAAACTCTTCTTAACTTTTTTCTTTCTCCAAACTTTACTACTGAAAGCGTTTAGTGATTCTGCAAATACAGTTTGTTCTTCATCAGATAATGTACTAATTTTACCCAGTGTGATATTGCTGATTTGCCAGATATCAGCACTTTTAGTAATAGTTAGAACTAAGATAGGTGCACTATAGTATTCAAAAACTTTTTTTGCTAACTTTTCAAAACCGTTTATAGATGGAACACCAAAAAATACTTTTATATTTATGATATTTTCATCTTTATACATCTTATTTAATTGTTGTTGATTTAGCCTTATGCCTGAAGACAATAAGGCAACATGATCAAAATACTTTAAGCTATTAAGTGTAGTAATATCAGGCAGAACACTATCTTTATTTGCTTCACCTAACAAAGATGCATAATAACCTTCTTCTAGATACTCCATCTTCTCAGATAGGTTTATTATGTAATTTTCATTTTTTGAAGTTTGTTGAAGATAATTTGAAATAGTTATTACATTATCGCTTGGATAATAAGGTGACCAGATATCTTTATGATCGATTAAAATTTTAAGTGTTTTCACATAATTCCTTAGGTTAAAGTGTCGTAAAAACGAAAGTATTATCCTCCGTTTTTATTTTTTTTCAATAGGTATTTTTAAAAGAATATTTCTATTCTATTTATATCTGAATTTTAGAATAAATTTTGCTCTAAGAATAGAAATATTATAGATAAATTTTATGAATGAGACCGTACATAATTAACTAATATTTGTATTATCGTTTGCTTCTTTCTTAATAATCACGCTACACTTTTCTTATAACTTTATATAAGCTTATAAAATAGCATCGTTTCTTAAGTTACAGTTTTTTGCTTTTAGAAAATACTATAAGTAAATATATAGTAAAAAAACTTTATATTTGTTTTATTATCCTAATTTCATTCCTTTTGTCTAGCTGTTCTCCAGAACAAAAGATAGAAGCCTTCAAATATCAAGGAACTATTCTTTTGGGTGGAGTAGTTAGCTCATTACCAAAGATAAAAGATCAAAATATAGAGTTTGTTTTCCATACAGATAAGTATGGAGATTTCTTATTAAAAGCAGATAAAAGCTTAAGTCATTATTTGATTCCTGCAAATGAATTAAAAGTGGAAGTTAAGCTCTATAAAAATTATGAGAGTGAAAATGTAGAAGCATTTAGTTATTCAGAATATTTAAAAAATAAAAATATTGTAGCAGAAGGAAAGGTGGTTGCGGATACGGAAATTAAGTTTAAGGGTATTTCATTTAGATATTTACCTGAGCGAATAAGATATGAAATAAAGAGTCGAATAGATAATGATTTGCAAAACTATGATGTTAAATCTTTAGCAATAGCTTTACTAATAGGAGATAAGGGTTTTTCAGATTTTTATAAAAATCTTTTTCAGCAGACTGGAACATCTCACTTAATGGTGATTTCAGGGTTACATGTAGGGCTTTTAGCTTTGATAGGTTTTATATTAGCTAGAGTTTTATGGTCGTTATCTCCTAGTTTATGTAGAAAAGTTCCGGCTCAATATATAGGGGTTGTATTTTCTCTTATAGTAGCCTTGTTTTACAGTCTATTGGCTGGATTTAGTGTACCTACACAGCGAGCAATGTTAATGCTCCTAATATTTGGATTGTTTTGGCTTTTTGCTAAGAGAGTTACTTTAGTGAGAATATTAATTATTTCATTTTTTATAATTCTGTTATTAGATTACAAATCTATATACAGTGTAAGTATGTGGTTAAGCTTTTGTGCTGTAGCTTTTTTAATATTTATATCAATAGTCTTACAACAGTATGAGGGTAAATATAAGCTTTCGATATTAGCACAAGTTTATTTATCGATATTTTTAATACCAATAACGGTTTATTATTTTGCAGGCTTTTCAATTGTTTCGATCATCGCTAATATCATTGCTATTCCATTAGTCAGTTTTGTGATAGTTCCACTACTTTTGTTTAGTCTACTATTATCGTTTATAGGCATAAAGGTATGGTTTTTAGCTGTAATGTTTTTACAGCTTTTAGTTTCTTTTCTAGAATTGTTGGTTGGAAAATTTAGTTTTATTAGTTATTGGGGATATTTTTCATTTACCTCTTTGATAGTTGTTATCTTTGGATTGGTTTTAGTTGTTTTACCTTTATCAAATTCATTTAGGCTATTAGGATTAGCGATGTGTTTAGTGTTTTTTCAGAACACTGAGAATGTTTCACAGCAATATAGTGATTTTAGACTACATATCTTTGATACTCAAAACCAACTTATTTTAGTCCAAGATAAAGGGGTTGATGTGTTATATACAAATGAAGCAAATCTTGAAGATGCTTATACTTTGAATAACGTATTAAAACCATATTTAAGATTAAATGGTATAGATAAATTAGATTATGTGGTTGTTGATGATGTTACTAAAAATATAGATATTAAAGAATTAGACAATATTAGTTTAGTAAGAAATATAATTGCTAATACCATAAATGATAGTTTCAAAGATAGATTTATAAAGTGTGATTATGATAATAGTTTACATATAGATAAAGACACTTTTTATTTGTTAGAAAGCGAAGGGTATTGTTATTTGAATATTCATAGTCAGCATAAAGATTTTCTTTTGGTTCCTAGTAGTAAGCTGAAAAATCAAAGAAAGACTTTTAGTCTATATAATCATTTTATTAAGGCAGATTTGATAGTTTCGCCAGTAGATTTGTATTATAAGTTCTTTGATAAGTTAAAACCAAAATACTTTATTTATAGTTCTTCAAACCTTTTTGATAAAGATAAACTAAAGTCACTTAGTGACAAAAATATTGGGGTTATAGATATTAATAGTAATGGCGCAATAAATATTATTATAGATAATAAAGGGTATGTACAAATAAAAAGCTTGTTAAAAAACTATTAGAGAAGTGATAAGATAAATTCACTAGTACTAAGTATTATTTTAAATGATGTTAGAAAAAATTAAAATTTTTTACTACGGAATGGTTTCTATAGTTCTGCTTTTGATTAATACAGCTATTGTTGCTGTTCCTATAGTTTCATTATCTTTGTTGAAATTATTGATTCCTATAAAAAGCTTACAGTTTTTCTTAGGAACGATGTTGGAGTTTTTTGCACGGATATGGGTGAGTCTTAATATTTTTGCTGTAAAGCTAATTTCTTCGACAGAGATAATATTTGAGCAGGATGAAAAATTAAAAAAAGATGGATCTTATCTTGTGATATGTAACCATAAAAGTTGGTTAGATACTTTACTTTTACAATTAGTTTTTCATAAAAAGATAGCATTTCCGAAGTTTTTCATGAAATACCAAATGATTTATGTACCATTTATTGGATTAGCTTGTTGGGCTTTGGATTTTCCTGTTATGAGAAGGTATTCAAAAGAATACCTTGAGAAGAATCCTGAAAAGAAAGGGCAGGATATTCGTCGCACTAAAGAGTATTGTGAGAAGATGCCAAAAAGACCAACAACAATAATAAATTTTGTTGAGGGTACTAGATATACTCTTCAGAAAGCTAAGAAAAGCAATTATAAGAATTTATTAAATCCTAAAGCTGGAGGTATAGCTGTTATTTTAGAGGCTTTGTCAGGTAGGCTAGATGGTATTCTAAATACAATTATTATTTATGAATCTTCTAAAGAAACCTTATGGAGATTTATGACTAGGCAAACAAAGAGAATAAGAATAAAAATGGAATTTATTCCTTTACCAAAAATTCCTTTAAAAGATTATTTTGGTAATCAACAAGATAAAGAAGAATTCCAGCAGTGGCTAAATAAGCTTTGGCAAAAAAATGATGATTATATTACTGTGGCAACAGAAAAAATAAATTATGATAGATAAAGATAGATTTAATAAATTCGATTTTGGATGGCTT
The DNA here is from genome assembly GCF_003574475.2 of Pseudofrancisella aestuarii. Taxonomy (NCBI): domain Bacteria; kingdom Pseudomonadati; phylum Pseudomonadota; class Gammaproteobacteria; order Thiotrichales; family Francisellaceae; genus Pseudofrancisella; species Pseudofrancisella aestuarii. The sequence goes on from NZ_QLIS02000002.1 coordinate 83,239, forward strand.
ATAGTCAGTTTTGGTATGGCTATTGGGGCTGGTATTGTTTTAACTCCTGTAAGCATTGGTGTAGTCGGATTTACAGTATTTGCGTTATCTATTTTGATTGCTTATCCAGGAATTTATCTCTTCCAAAAATTATATATTCAAACGCTTTTTGCATCGAGTGAACCTAGAGTTTATAAAGAGGTTATAAATGAACTTCTGGGGCCTAAATGGGGAGTTTTCTTAGGAATATTATATTTCTTAATGATGCTAACATGGACAGTAATATATGCTGAAGTAGTGGCTAAATCATTAGCTTCTTACTTATATGAGTTTGGACTTATATCAACTCTTCATATTGACCAAAATATAATCTTTAGTGCTATATTAATGATAGCTCTGATTTTTATAGGTATAAAAAGTCAGAGATTGCTTGTTAGGGTTTCAACATTCTTGGTTTTTATCTTAGTTATTTCTATTGTTTTAGTATCAATATCACTAGTACCTTTATGGAAAATTAGTAATTTAACATCCTTGCCTGATACAGGTGGAGATTTTATTGCAAAAACTATAATTATGTTGCCATTTTCATTAACATCTATTTTATTTATACAATCGCTAAGCCCAATGGTTATAGGCTATAGACTTCATCATCATAATGAAACTAAAGAAATAGTTATGGCAAAGGCTCTTAGAACAATGAAGATAGCTTTTATGTTGCTTGTAATAATTATAGGAGCATATATATTTTCATTTTCTTTAGTTATTCCACATGATATTGCAGTTAAAGCTTCACAAAGTAATCAGTCAGCATTTCTGTTGTTGGAGAAACAGGGGCATTCAAATATGGTTCTTCATATATGTGGAGTCATAATAAGTATTTGTGCAATTTTAACTTCATTTTTAAGTATTTTAGGCGGAATGGCTGAATCATTGAAAGGTATTTTAAAAATAGGTTTTAATAAGGTTGGTCTGGAAAGTCAAACTAACTCTAAGTTTATGGACGTTACAGTACTTGTAGCAATATTTTTAATCACTTGGTTATCTATAGTTTTTCAAGCACCTGTGTATAAATTAGTGCCTTTATCGGGCCCTATTTTTGGTATTTTAGGGTGCTTAATTCCAGCATATATAGTTTTTAAAACACCAAGTCTTAAAGAGTATAGAACAAAGAGTATCTATTTTATAATCTTTGTTGGTATCGTTTTAACTATATCTCCTTTATTAACCTCAGCACTATCTTAGAAAAAATATATCTTGAAAAAAAATCCTTTGCCCTTAGTTATATAGATATAAGTCTTAAGGACTTTATTTTATAAGGGGAAGATAAGTAATGGATATAAATAAGTTTACAACTAAGTTTCAGGAAGCTTTAGCAGAAGGGCAGTCTTACGCATTTCAGCAGAAAGCAACAGAGTTTGGGTCTATACATGTACTAAAAGCTTTGCTGGATCAAAATGATAGTGTTGCAAAAGCTATATTAAGTGTTTGTGGCGTAAGTCTTTCTAAATTTGAGCAAGCAGTAAATGAAGCTGTTGAAAATGTTGCTGTATTGGGGAGTGAGAGTTCTCAGCAAATTCAACCATCAAGAGACTTGGTCTTAGATTTACAGAAAATGATGAGTCTTGCAAAAGAAAATGGAGATGATTTTGTATCAAGTGAATTATTTTTGCAGGTTTCAGTTGAGGATAAAAGTCTAACTAACTTATATAATAAATTTAGTCTTACAAAAGAAAAAGTTACAAAAGCGGTAAGCGATTATCGTGGGGGAGAGAAAGTGAGTAGTCAAAATCAAGAAGATGTCAAAGGTGCTTTAGATAAATATACAGTTGATTTAACAGAGCTAGCAAGGAAAGGAAAAATAGATCCTATTATTGGTAGAGATAGTGAAATCCGTAGAACTATACAGGTATTACAGAGAAGAACAAAGAATAACCCTGTACTAATAGGTGAGCCAGGTGTTGGTAAAACTGCAATAGTTGAGGGATTAGCACAAAGAATAGTTAATAATGAGGTTCCTGAAGGAGTTAAAGGTAAAAAAGTATTATCTTTAGATATGGGTGCATTATTAGCAGGTGCTAAATTTAGAGGGGACTTTGAAGAGCGATTAAAAGCTGTATTAAAAGAATTATCTAAGCAGGAAGGTAATGTAATTCTATTTATAGATGAGTTACATACTATGGTTGGGGCTGGTAAAGCAGAAGGCTCTATGGATGCTGGGAATATGCTTAAACCAGCACTAGCTAGAGGTGAGTTAAAGTGTGTTGGTGCAACAACTCTAGATGAGTATCGTGAATATGTAGAAAAAGATCCAGCATTAGAAAGAAGATTTCAGAAGGTTTTAGTAGATGAGCCAACTGTGGAAGATACTATAGCTATATTAAGAGGTCTTAAGGAAAGATATGAGTTACATCATGGTGTAAATATTACTGATTCAGCAATAGTTGCTGCAGCTACGCTATCTCACAGATATGTAACAGATAGACAGCTACCAGATAAAGCTATCGATTTAGTTGATGAAGCGGCTAGCCAAATCCGTATGGAAATAGATTCAAAACCAGAAAAGATGGAGCAGCTGTATAGAAGAATTATTCAGCTTAAAATGCAAAGAGAACAACTTAAAAAAGAAAAAGATGAAGCTACCCAAAAAAGGCTAGAGATTTTAGAGGAAGAAATAAAAGGCCTGGAGTCTGAATATAAGGGATTTGAGGAGCTTTGGAAAGCTGAAAAGCTTAAGATGCAAGGTACGAGTGAGCTAAAAGAAAAACTTGAAAAAGCTAAGTTTGAACTTGAGAAATATCAAAGAGCTGGTGATTTAAGTAAAATGGCTGAATTGCAGTATGGGAAGATACCTGAGTTAGAAGCCCAAATTAAACAAATAGAAGCTACTGAAGCAGAACCTTCTGAAAATAAATTAGTCAGAACATCTGTTACAGAAAGTGAAATTGCTGATGTTGTATCTAAAGCTACGGGAATCCCTGTATCAAAAATGATGGAAGGAGAGAAAGAAAAACTTCTACACATGGAAGAATTTTTACATAAAAGAGTGATAGGACAAAATCAAGCGATTAAAGCTGTATCAAATGCTGTTAGAAGATCAAGATCTGGCTTATCAGACCCTAATAGACCTATCGGTTCATTTATGTTTTTAGGGCCAACAGGTGTTGGTAAAACTGAGTTAACTAAAGCTTTGGCAGAATTCTTGTTTGATGATGAGAATGCAATGCTTAGGGTAGATATGTCAGAGTTTATGGAGAAGCATTCTGTAGCTAGGCTTATAGGAGCTCCTCCGGGGTACGTTGGTTATGAGCAAGGCGGTTATTTGACGGAACATGTTAGAAGAAAACCATATTCAGTAATACTACTTGATGAGGTAGAAAAGGCTCATGCTGATGTGTTTAATATCTTGCTCCAAGTGTTAGATGATGGTCGTTTGACAGATGGTCAAGGTAGAACAGTAGACTTTAAAAATACTGTGATAGTTATGACATCAAATCTTGGTTCTCATAGAATACAAGAAATGCAAGGTGAGGATTACGACAAAGTTAAATCAGCTGTTATGGAAATGGTATTAACACACTTTAGACCAGAGTTTGTGAATAGAATTGATGATGCTATTGTGTTTGAACCATTAAATAAAGAAATGATAGCTCAGATAGCTAAGATTCAGATTAAGCGTTTAGAGAAACGTTTAAAAGACTTAGAAATAGGGCTAGAAGTTACTCCAGAAGCTATGGATAAATTAGCAGAAGCTGGTTTTGATCCTGTATTTGGGGCAAGACCACTGAAAAGAGCTATACAGACTAACTTAGAAAACCCATTAGCTTTAAAACTTTTAGATGGAGAGTTTAAAGCTGGGGAGAGGATCATAGTTAGTGTTGATGAAAATAAAAATATAACTTTTTCTAAATAATTTATAATCTTTAAAATTTCTTAATCTTTATTTTTTTATAAAATCAATAAGCCTTTATAGTATATAATCATAACTAAATAAATGTCTTTTTATTACTAATAGGAGTAGGTTGTGAAAAAAATATTATTTACTATTATAGTTATTACTTTACCAATGGTTAGTTTTTCAGGACCAGTATCTGTAACAGATCAAATTACCAATAATGGCGTTGTACAGAGCAATATTGATAAGAATACCGTAAATAATGCTTATTCTATTTATAAAAAATGGAGAAGTAGTCAAGAGCAGAGTGAAGATCCTGATGCTCCTCAATTCGATGATGAAGATGAACAAAGATCTTAATAAATTTATTTTTTTATATTCAAATTTGCAGCTTTTATAAATTGAGTCCAGTCATATGGAAGTAGGTTATGACCTCCAGATCTGATGTGATAACTTACTATGCCTATTTTAGGATCATCAACTTTTGGTTGCTCAGCTGGTAAAGTAACCTTTTCTCCAAATAAAGCATAAACTGGAGTAGTTGCTTTAGCAGATAGGAACTCTCCTTTTGGATCTGCCCATTGGTCATCATTTGCACTAGCGACATATAGAGGTCTAGGAGCTATTAAAGATAATAACATATGCTGATCAAGTGGTAGGGCTTGAGGGTTGCTGTTATACTTTTTAAAATTATCTGAGAACCAATGAGGGAACTCAGTATTTATAGAATATGTGGTTTCTCCGTATTCTCTTTTTGTTAAGCTAGCTCCACCCATTCCAGAATCAACAGATATAACCATAGCAAAGTTTTGATCTAAAGCTCCTGCCCATAAAGCAGCTTTCCCTAGTCTAGAAAAGCCATATACAAGTATCTCTTTCTGATTAACAAGTGGCTCATCTTTTAAAGCTTTTGAAATTTCTATAAGTCCCCATGACCATAGGCTGATAGCAGAATATTGTTTTGGATCTTTAATGCTAGAGGATACATTGTCATAAACTTTATCGGGGCTGTCAGGTGCGACATCTCCATAATATGCTGTTACAAAACCATAACCGTTATCTATAATATCTCCTAAGCTATATCTATAAGCCCTTGTACCTCTAGATTTTTCTGTGAATTTATCATCAACAACTGCTCCAGCAAGATCATCAGGCTTTTGACAAATGCTAGAGTTAGCCCAGTTAGGATTTATTAGTACTTTAGAATCTTTTGTGATGCTTTGGTTTCCACAAAAGTTATACCCTAAAAATACAGGATAGTTTTCTTTACCTTCTTTAGGAAAGTACATTAATAAATATATTTTTGTTTTTCCTATTGTGACTTCAGCTTGTTGTTCAATAGCTTTTCCATTTAAAGCATTATCATCTTTTTGAGTAACCTTATAACTTATTGAAACATTATCGTTTGGTAGATTGCCATAAACGTTATCTTTAAAAAGTTGGATTATTTCTAAACGCCGTTGTTGCCATTTTTTAATATCAGTAACTTTCTCTCCATTCTCCATAGTTAGAGGATCTATTAGTTTATATTCAGGAACTTTACTTTCATCATAATTTATATCTCCAATCGCATATAAATTATTAAAGCAGAATAAACTAGTTAAGATTAGGAAATATGTTTTTGTACGATTAAGCATAGCTATTTGAATATAGTAAGTACTGACTTAAAGTATATTTAGGTTAGTGAAGGTCTTCAAGCAAAAGGCTATCTTTTTCTTAGTAGGTTAACCCCGTCCCCAATTGGAATAATACAAGCATCAACACGACTATCGTTGTGAATTATAGAGTTTAGTTTTCTAATAGTTTCTGTTTGTGAGTCTATATGATTTTTATCAGCTACTTTGCCAGACCAAAGAACATTATCAATAGCTATAACACCACCTTGATTCAATAGTTTTAAAGACTCTTCATAATAATTGATATAGTTTTCTTTATCAGCATCAATATAGATGAAATCAAGCTTTATGCCATCTTTTTGTAGCTTTTCTAATGTTTCTAAGGCAGGTGCTATGTATAGCTGGACCTTATCTTTTACATTCGCTTTTTCCCAGTATTTTATATATGGTTTGATAAAACTATCATTTATGTCACAAGCATATATTTTGCCATCATCTGATAAAGCTTCAGCCATTGCTAAAGTTCCAAAACCTCTAAAAACTCCAACTTCTAATATTTGCTTAGCATTAAGCATTTTTATTATAAGGCTTATCATTTGAATCTGATTTGGAGAACTAAGCATATGAGAGTATTCATCACTCTTAGCATGTTCAAAAAGCTCCATAGTTATAGGACTTAAGTTAACAGAGCTCTCATCAATATAGGTTTGTAAGTTTTGATTATTTAGTAAAGTGTTTATAGACATACTTACTATAAATTTATATGAATCATATTAGAAGAATATTGAAGATTTAGAGTGTATACAAAGAAATATATGGCGTATTATTTTTCTTTATTCAGAGAAAAAGTCCAAAACCAGAAGATTAAAGAGTAAACTCCCCACCATTCGACAATGCTTTGATTCTTATATGTTTGAGCCATAAAAAGTGAAACAATAGCCACAATTAAAGTAATTCCTATAGCTATTCTTCTTAGTGTTACAGGTAGTTTATTAACTTTACTTGTGTATTTACTTTCTATTATGGTGTACCAAACTTGGCAGATTGTCATTGATACAAAAAATATTCCTACAGCTTTTAAATGAAGCGGCATAATGGTTTTATCACCGTCTATTACTGCTGTACCTATTACTAAACCTATGCAGCCAATAGTTGATATCCATAGCATTATGTTTGCTTGTTTGGTAACTTTAGGGTTGTTGCTGCTTATATGAATTAACCATTCTTTTATGAAAAAGAAAATTACAGCCATTAATGTGGCTGTAGGTATTAAAATTGCTTTTAACATATATGATTCATATGGAAAGAAACCAGCATGTGTAATATCAGAACAACCTGATATAAAGGGAACACATAATTGATTATGACCATTTATGACAGAAACTATATATGTAATGAAAAATAAAACAGCTACTGATATGGTAGTAAATGAAATTAATTTCTTAGGATTAAATCTAGCAGTCATCTTTAAATGAGATTTAACTTTTTAGTTCTTTAATCCTAGCACATTACAACTAAATTACTAGTTAAATGAAACAACTTAGATATTTACTATTGACCTAGAATATGACATTCTCAAAATATTTTTAGCGTATAATATAAGCGTTAAGAAAATTTAAACTACTTATACGTATCTTTTTATGAGATATTATAAGATTGTATTTTAAAAAAGGAAAAATTTATGAAAAATTTAAAATTTTTAGCATGTACCTTAATTTTTGCATTGGGCTTTAATAATAGTTTTTCTATGGAAACAACTGAACAACAAATTATCACAAATGACCAACAAATAAGTAGTGAAGGACAATTAGAACTTGCTGATGATGTTAGCAGTAAGGCTAAAGAAACTGCAAAAAATTTAGATTCTGCTGATCCAACTCCGCAGCAAAGTGTTAAGAATAATAACTTTATGCATAAAATAAGCTAGAGAAAAGAACAGTTTTTATAAATTATATGTAAACTTTATGATAGTAATAATATTGTCTTCTTAAGAAAGCATTATGAAGCTATTAGGTTTTGTGTTGTTTATTGGCTCTATTTTGTTTGTGAATATAACTTTTTCATTAGAGAATACAGTATCAAAAGATATTACAATTATTTCTAATGGTAAGTTAGATAGTGATGGTTACATGAAAGTTATGACTAGTAATTATCATGAAGATAATAAAGTACTTTCAAAGTTAAATTAATATTATTTGCTTCACAGTATAAAAAGCCTTAGTATTTATCTTTTTTTTATCTATGTTATAATTTTCAAATATTTTTATGTCTGAAATACTATTTAGAAGGTTTTATTTATGCCGTTTGTTGTTACGGAAAGTTGTATAAAATGTAAATATGGTGATTGTGTTGAGGTTTGTCCTGTAGACTGTTTCTATGAAGGTCCTAATATGCTTGTTATTAATCCTGATGAGTGTATTGATTGTGCCTTGTGTGAGCCAGAGTGTCCTGTAAATGCTATTAAATCGAGCGATGATTTAACTGAGGCTGAAGAGCAGATGTTAGATTTAAATAGAGAGCTTGCTGGGGTTTGGCCAAATATTGTTGAAAAATGTGAGCCTTTTGAAGATGCAGATAATTGGGCATCAGTTCCAGATAAGTTAAAGTATTTAGAAAGATAATGTCAGAAGCATCAGGACTTTTAAATAGACCATCTTTTGTGATTCTAGATAGGGATGGTGTTATAAACGTTGATTCTGATCATTATATTAAGTCTGTAGATGAATGGGTTCCTGAGAAGGGAAGCATTGAAGCGATAATAAAATTGTCAAAATTAAATATTCCAGTGGCTGTAGCAACTAATCAATCAGGGATTGGCAGAGGTTATTTTAGCTATGCTGAGGTTTTGAAAATGCATGCAAAATTTTTAGAGCTACTTGGTGAAGATGCTAATATCATTAAATATATTTCTCTTTGTCCTCATTTACCAGAAGTTGATTGTGATTGTAGAAAACCTAAAACTGGTTTATTAACTGAGATAGCTGCTAAATTAAATATAGCATTTGATAAAAATGTGTTCTTTGTCGGAGATTCTTTTAAAGATATAGAAGTGGCTAGGAAAGTTGGGTGTACGCCTGTTTTAGTGAAGACAGGAAAAGGAAAAAAAGTGTATAATGAGCATAAAGCAGAGTTAGATGACTGCCAAATTTATGAGAATTTAGATGCTTTTGTGGAGACAATTAAATGAAGTTTTTTATAAAAAAAATATGGAATTTGTTGATGTTAGCTAGGATGGCGGCTTTTCATCTGTACTCTTATGCGGTAATAGGCGGTAGCTGTATTCTTATTAATATTTTTACATTTTTTAAGCTTCCAATTTCTTGGCGCATGGCTGTTTGTTATGTGTGGACATATCTATATTGGATAGGCATGTTAGTTTTTTTACAAGTTTATATTAGAGTTTCAGGTAAAGAGAATATTGATAAAGATTATCCTTGTATATATGTTTCTAAGCATCAGTCAATGTTAGAGACTTTCTTGTTTTATGGATTTATAGGGAAGTGTCATTTTATTATGAAAAAAGAACTTTTTGAGGCTCCGATATTTGGTACAGCTATGGAAAACCTTGGCAGTATAGCAATAGATAGGGAAAAACCTAGAGAGTCTTTGAAGAAAGTCGTTACTGATGGGAAGGAAAGTATCAAAAACGGTATAAATGTGGTAATTTTTCCAGAAGGTACTAGAGTTGCAATAGGTGAATACCCAGAGTTTCAGCGTTCAGCAATGAAGCTTGCTACAGATGCAAATGTACCTATTATTCCAGTTGCACATAATTTTGGCAGATTTTTTCCTAAAGGCTTCAATGTTATTAAGCCAGGAATTGCTAGAATGCATTTTGGCAAAAGAATAGATCCAAATGATTATGATTCTAAAGAACTTACCGCATATTGTCATAAAGTCATCACAGAAAAAACAAAAGAATTTAAAGGTTAGTTAAGGCAGTGAAATGAGAAAAATATGGCGAGCTATACTTTTATTTAGAATGCAGATTTTTAAATTTTATGCTTATATAACTTTGCTCTTTTGTTGTGTTTTAATGAATATAGTAGGTGCATTAAAAGCCCCTTTACAAGTTAGGCTTTTTGTTTGTTGGCTGTGGTCATTTTTATATCGCCTTGGAGTTTTATTTATTCTTCAGATTTATGTAAAAGTTGAAGGTAAAGAAAACATCTTAAAAGAACCATGTATATATGTTTCAAAGCATCAATCAATGTTAGAAACTTTTATGTTTTATGGTTTGGTTTATAGATGTTGTTTCGCGATGAAAAAGGAATTACTGGAAAAGCCGATCTTTGGAAAAGCACAATTTCATGCTGAGGCAATACCTGTCGATAGAGAGCATAGTATCTCTGCTTTAAGAAATGTTTTGGCTGAGGGCAAGGATAGAGTTTCAAATAAAAAATTAAGCATTATCGTATTTCCCGAAGGTACTAGAGTTGCTGTTGGAGAGTATCCAAAATTTCATCGTTCAGCAATGAAACTTGCTACAGTCACTGATGCAATGATTGTTCCAGTATCACATAATTTTGGAGCATATTTTGGTCGCAGAAAGGGCGACTTTATGAAACCAGGAATAGCAAGGATGACATTTGGATCACCAATAAACCCAAATGATTATAATGTTAAAGATCTTACTGAAAAGTGTTATGACATTATAAACTCTAGAACAAAAGAGCTTGGTGGTTAACCTTTGCTAAAATAAGTAATAATAGGATTATGGTCTGAGATTTTATTACAATCTAAAGCTAAAGCTTTTTCTAACTTTAAATCTCTATACAATACGAAATCTAAAGGATTATCTTGGAAAGACTTAATAAGCTCTTTGCCATCTAAAAAAGCTACTTTAAAATTAAACTCTCTACAAAAATCTTTTATAAGTTTAATCCTTGTTCTATTCCAAGTATTAAAATCACCAGCAATAATGATTGGATTTTTGCTATTTTTAAGGTTTAAGAATTCTTTTATTCTTTCAAACTCATATTCATATACTTTATTGCTTTTGAAATTAATAGCATGAATATTTACTATTATTAAAGTTTGATTGCCAAATGAAAAATGACTTATTAAAGATGCTTTATGTGTATTTATAACAGATTCTTTATGTGTCGTTAAAACTCTTATGTTTTTCTTGGTAGGAATGTGGCTAGCGGTTGTTACACCATAGTCATGGTTTTTAAGAGCTATATTTGAAGCAAAATTAATATGAAACTTGTTTATTGGAAAAGTTGTAGCATCAGAATATTTTGATTCTTGAAGACAAAATATGTCTACACCATGTTCATCGTGAGTAGTTTGAATATATTTATTAAAAAGCTCAGTTTTTTTATGATCGATTTTAAAAATATTCCAACTCATTAAACAGAAGTTTTCTGGTATATTGTCAAAAATTTCTTCGTCAAACATAGCTTCTCGTATAAACACTTGTAGTAAATATTATACTTAAAAAAATATAAATAATTTAGTTAGATTTGTTAGAAGCTATTCTAAGGATGATGTATCCAATAGTTCCAGATAAGATAGAACCTACTAAAACCCCTAATTTAACTAGATTTAAAGTATAGTTATCATCGAATGCTAAGGTTCCTATAAATAGGCTCATAGTGAATCCAACTCCACAAATAAGACCTATACCATATAGTTGTAAGAGAGAAAGTTCTTTTGCCATATCAAAAATAGAAATTTTTCTTAATATAAGAAGAGAAAAGAAAATACCTATTTGTTTTCCAATAAATAATCCAAGAATTATTCCAATAGTAACTGGCTCTAATAGCATTGATATATGAAAACTTGAGAAGTTAATTCCAGCATTAGCAAAAGCAAAAAGAGGTAGTATAAAATATATGATCCAAGGAGTTAAAGCATCTTCGAGGAGCTTTACAGGAGATTTTTCTTCTGTATTGCTGTGAAAAGGGATACATAATGCTGTTGCTACACCTGCTAGAGTTCCATGGACTCCAGATTTTATAGTACATGCCCAGGCAAAAAATCCTAAAACCAAATAAATAGATGTTCTTTTAACATTAAAAAAGATATTACAAATAATCATTAGTAAGATAAAAAACAAGCTTAAAGATAAGGATAAGATAGATAAATCAGCTGTATAGAAAACAGCAATAATAATAATTGCTGCAATATCATCAAAGATTGCTATCGTGACTACTAAAAGTTTAAGCTTAGGAGATATCTTTGATCCTAATAATGCAAGAATTCCTAAAGAAAAGGCTATGTCTGTAGCAGAGGGTATAGCCCATCCAGATAATAAATTTGTGTGGTTTATGTTTATTAAAAAATAAGTCAATGAAGGTATAGCCAATCCAATCATTGCTACAATAGCAGGATTTATTAGGTTTGAAGGTTTAGATAATATGCCACTACTAATCTCTCTTTTAATTTCTAAGCCAATATATAAGAAGTAAATAGCCATTAGACCATCATTTATCCAGTGGAGTAAGTTTTTATTGATTCTAAAGTCGCCTATGCCAATAGATGCATGCATTGATTCAAGAATACTATAGTAACTTGAGAAACTACTATTGTTAATAATAATTGCTGAGATAGCGGCTACAAAAAGTAATAAGCCACCTAAAATTTCTTGCTTAGTACTATTTGAATTACTCATTTGATATATAAAAATTTCTTTTGAAAGTTATTATGAACTAATTTGATAAATAACTCTACCACCAGCCTAGATGACAGAATAATTGCCACCATTGACATTGTTTTTGAGGAGTTGGAGTTGGACTGCTATTTACTGAAGTGTTATCAGGTTCAGAAGTTTCTACATTAGAAGAAGTATTATTTGCCTCAGTTAAAGTATTTACAGCAGTGTCATCTGAGAAATCCCCTATATATTGACAGCCAGGTATAACACTATCTTGCCTATCGGTTACACAGCTTTGTAATGCAAAGGAAGAATTACTTAAGATTGTTAATATAATAAAAGTTAATATAGTTTTTTTCATATTTTTTTCTCCATATTTAACTAGCTGGTGCGAAAATTAAAGTCTCTCCACCATTAATAGTGGTGTGAATTTTTATAAAACCGTTTTCTAATATATTCACTGAGTCTATATAACTACTAGTGAAAGGTTCTGTTACGCCAATATCATCATTGCTATTAGGTAGTTTGCCATGTAAGGAATAATACTCAGACACATGGTTATTACATACTCTTAAAGCTTCATGAACCTCAGTTGCTTTTGCTCTATTCATATATGAGATATAAAGAGGAATAGCTATCGCAGCAACGATAGCCAAAATACCTATTATTATCATAGTCTCTATTAAAGAGAAGCCTTTTTGACCTTTAAGCACTGAGGAAAACAGGTTTTTAGATTTTTAGTTGAGACATTTTATATTAAATTAATTTATATGAAAATTAAGTTACAGCAGAAAGGAGATTTATAATGAAAATAGTTAATTAACTGATATTCTTTTATATTTTATTTTTGTAATTTGGTCGTAGTTATCTCCAAGACGGCGTTTTTTATCTTCGATGTATGCATCATAGTTCCCTTCAAACCAAACCACCTCACTATTACCTTCAAACGCTAATATATGAGTAGCTACACGATTTAGGAACCATCTATCATGTGAGATGACCATGATACATCCAGGAAATGCTAATATGGCTTCCTCTAAGGCTCTTAGAGTTTCAACATCTAAGTCGTTAGTAGGTTCATCAAGAAGGATAACATTTCCACCACTTCTAAGAAGCTTTGCTAAATGAACTCTATTTCTTTCACCACCAGATAGTTGAGATATATATTTCTGTTGATCAGCTCCTTTGAAATTAAATCTACCAACATACTGGCGTGATGGAATAGTGAATTTGCCAACTGTGATAACATCTAAGCCATCAGAGATTTCTTCCCAAATGGTTTTATTGTCATCAAGAGTGTCGCGAGATTGATCAACATAAGCAAGGTCTACAGTTTCTCCGATTTCGATATTACCATTATCTGGAGTTTCCACACCTGTTATCATTTTGAAGAAAGTTGATTTACCAGCACCGTTTGCACCTATTATTCCAACAATAGAGCCTGGAGGTACATCCATATTTAATTGGTCAATAAGAAGTTTATCATCAAAAGATTTAACAATATCTTTTACTTTGATAACATTATTTCCAAGTCTTTCCCCTGGTGGAATATATAACTCCTGTGTTTCATTTCTTTTTTGGAATTCTTGTGAGCTTAATTCATCAAATTTAGAAAGTCTTGCTTTTGACTTAGCCTGACGGCCTTTAGCATTTTGTCTAACCCATTCTAATTCTTCTTTCATAGCCTTGCGATGAGCAGTTTCACGTTTCTCTTCTATCTCTAAACGTTTTTCTTTTTGGATTAGCCAGTCAGTATAGTTTCCTTTAAATGGAATTCCTTCACCTCTATCAAGCTCTAGGATCCATTCAGCTACATTGTCAAGGAAGTATCTATCATGTGTAATAGCTACTACAGTACCTTTATATTCAGATAGAAACTTTTCTAACCAAGCAACTGATTCAGCATCAAGATGGTTTGTAGGTTCATCAAGAAGTAATATATCTGGCGCAGATAGCAAAAGCTTACATAATGCTACACGTCTAGCTTCACCTCCAGAAATTTTAGTAACATCAGCGTCCCAAGGCGGAAGTCTTAATGCTTCAGCGGCTACTTCTAGTTTTCGGTCAATTTCCCAAGCGCCAGCTGTATCTATCGCATTTTGTAGTTCACCTTGCTCTTCTAAAAGTTTATTCATTTCATCATCAGACATTGGTTCGCAAAATTTCATACTTATTTCATCAAATCTTGTGATCATATCTTTTAAATGAGAAAGAGCTTCTTCAACATTCCCTCTAACGTCTTTGCTTGGATCTAGCTTAGGCTCTTGAGGGAGATATCCAATTTTTACACCTTTACGGGGAGCAGCCTCACCAATAATCTCAGTATCTATACCAGCCATGATTCTAAGAAGAGTTGATTTACCAGAACCGTTAAGACCAAGAACACCAATTTTTGCACCATCAAAGAAAGATAAAGAAATATCTTTTAGTATATATTTGTTAGGAGGAACAACCTTTCCAACCCTATGCATGGAATAAATATATTTTTCAGACATTTAGTAATCCTAAATTTATTTTTTAACGGCTAATTATAACATTATATAATTATTTTAGTCTCAGATTTTAGCTATTAAAAAATCAATATTAAATAAAATTATTTTCCCAAAATTACTAAAAACTTTTTAAAAATATAATAATTGTATGATAATTTTAAATTATAAAAACTTCTATTTTAGATTTTATGAAGAAAACTATCTATATTCTTTTTACAGCTTTTATAGTTTCTAGCATGCTGAGTGGATGTAAAGGGGTTATGGGCCCTGATCCAGATCATTTAAAAATGGGTGACATTGCAATTAGAGAGTATATTATAGGCGCCTCTTTAGAGGAGTTGCCGGAGGGATTAAGGTTTGCTGATCAAAAACGACCAACACCAGTTAATTATAAAGTTACTGGTAGTGTTGTTGGCAAGTGCGAGATGGAAAAAATAAGTGTTAAAAACCAAAACTATTTAAAAGCTGAGCCTGAAGGTGTTACATATATTTATGATAAATATGATCAAGATTTTTTAATCATATTGTGTGGCAATGCTCCAGATGGTGACTATGTGGCTAATGTCCATCTTGATTTTGAAGTAAATGGACAAAAATATAGTGGTGACCAAACTTATAATATAAAGAAAACAAGCGAGAAGAAATTTTCAAATGCTCCTGCTTAATATACAATTTATTCATAAAAAATAATCTTTTTTCATTAAATGAATACTAGATCAACAGATTTATATCATGTAATAGGCTATCCAGTTAAGCATAGTCTTTCTCCAAAAATTCAAATGCAATTAGCTAGAGAATATAATCAGGATATACTTTTTACTGCGGTTGAAGTCACACCTGAAGATTTAGAGCAAAAAATTGAAGAGTTTAAAAATAATCCTAACATAAAAGGTTTAAGCGTTACTGTTCCACATAAAGAAAAAGTATTTGCAATATGTGATGATGCTGATGGTTTAGCTAAAGATGTTCAAGCTGCAAGTAATGTGATTTTTACTGATGATAGAAAAATGATTGCTTTAAACTATGATGGATTGGGAATTGTTAATGACATAAAGAACAATCATAAAGTAGCTTTCACAAATAAAAAAATTTTAATAATCGGTGCTGGAGGTGCAGCAAAGGCAGTGATTGCGGCAATTATTAATGAGAAACCTAAAAGTATTGCAATTAGTAATAGGACAAAATCTAAAGCAGAAGAGATTAAAAAACTATTTTCATATAAGTTTGATATATCAGTAGAGGATTTTGATAATATTCATGGATGTTATGATATTGTTATAAATTCGACTTCTGCGAGTATTAATGGAGAGATGTTGCCGATATCTAGTAAAAACTTTTCAGATAATGCTTTTGCATATGATCTTATGTATGCAGAAGGAGGTACTGTTTTCACTAATTGGTGTTTAAAAGAAAAAATAAAATCTGCAGATGGTAAAGGAATGCTTTTAGAGCTAAGCAAAGCAGTTTTCTCAAGATGGAGAGGAGTTAACATAAGATGAATAATAAATTACCTTATTATTTATCTCGAGGTAGATTTTCCAATCCACCAAGAGGCCCTAAACGAACAATGGGAGGGTTGGGTTTTATAAAGTTTCTAATTTCATTATTTTTATTAAATCGTAAACCATCGATACCAGAAAATCATATATTACCTACGCAAGAAATTTTAGATCAATTAAGAGAATTTTCAACACCATCGGTGATGTGGCTTGGTCATGCAGCATTTCTAATTCGTATGGCAGATAAAATTATACTGACTGATCCTTTTCTAAGCAAAAATGCTGGTCCTTGGTTTCTTGGACCTAAAAGATTTGTTAGGCCAGCTTTGGATTTATCACAACTACCTAAAATTGATATTATGGTAGTTAGTCATAATCATTATGATCATTTAGATTCTAAGGTATTAGATGAATATCCATATAAAGCATATACGCAAGTGGTTGTACCTTTAGGACTTAAACCATTCTTTATTAAAAAAGGATTTTTAAATATTGTTGAATTAAGTTGGTGGCAGCAATTTAAGATAAAAAATATTTCTATTAAAGCCTTACCTGCGGTACATTTTTCGGGCCGAGGATTATTTGATAGAAATAAAACTTTATGGGCGAGTTTTTCTTTTTTTGATGGTAATAAAAAGGTATGGTTTTCTGGAGATACTGCAAAAGGAGATATTTTTAATGAAATTGGAAGTAGTGAGGGGCCTTTTGACTTAGCCTTAGTAGGCATAGGAGCATATGAACCACGAAGTTTTATGCAATCAGTACATGCTTCACCGGAAGATGCTATAGAAATAGTTAAAGCAATTAATGCAAAAAAAGCAGTTGGTATGCATTGGGGATCTATCATGTTGACTACAGAGCCTCCTTTTGAACCTCCAGTACGATTTAAAAAAGCAGCAATAGCTCAAAACTATGGTGAGGATAATGCTTTAATATTAAAAATAGGTGAAACAATATCTATTTAATTATTTATAGCTTAATTTATAAAAATATATAAAAGTGCTACACTAACTCAAAGATATATAATATTTCTGCATAGTTAGAAGGTCTTGTTTGAAAAAGCGAATCTTATTTTTAGGTGTTGGTGGTATAGGTGTTTCGGCCTTAGCTATTGCTGCAAAAAAACTTGGTGCAGAAGTAAGCGGTTATGACACTAAGCCATCAAAAATAACTGCAAAACTTGTACAGAAAGGTATTAACTTATATTTAAGTCTTGATGAAGTTGCAGTTGAAAACTATGACATGCTCGTCTTTTCTTCAGCTGTTTCACAGAAAACCCCCCTTATATTAAAAGCAAAAGAGTTAAATATCCCAACTTTACAAAGAGCTATGTTTTTAGCAGTTCTGATGAAAGACTTTAAGCAGAGCATTGCAGTGACTGGAACACATGGTAAAACAACAGTTTCAAGCGTGTTAGCAACATTACTGCATCATCTTGATAGTAAAAGTAGCTTTGTGGTTGGTGGTATAGTAAAAGCAACAGGTTCAAATATAGAGATAAATGGCTCAGGATTTTTAGTTCTAGAAGCAGATGAAAGTGATGCCTCTTTTTTACATCTCAAGCCTCAGGCAGCTATAGTTACAAATATAGATTTAGACCATATGGCAACTTATAATAATTCTTACGATAATCTTTTAGAAAATTTCTATGAGTTTTTAAATAAGAGTAGTATAGAGACGATATTTTTATGTATAGATGATAAAGGGTGTCAAGATTTACTTTCAAAATATAGTCAGCTATATTCTAAAAAAGTTATAACTTATGGGTTTTCTAAGAAAGCTGATATAAATATATTATCTTATGAAATAAAAGATGATTTTAACTGCTTTAAGGTTAAGTTTCCTAGTGGGGAAGAGCTTGATTTTAAGACAATCTTGCCAGGAAAATATAATGCTTTGAATTGTTCAGTAGCAATAGCCTGTTGTAAAGAACAAGGTTTTGACTTAAAGAGTTTACAAACGCTTCTGCCTGAAGTTCAAGGAGTTGGCAGAAGATTTGATATTTATAAAATAAATATTAATGAAATAAATATAGATGCGATAGATGACTATGGACATCATCCTGTAGAGGTATCAAGCTGTTTACAAGCAGTTAAAGATAAATATCCAAATAAAAAAATAATCCATATTTTTCAACCACATAGATACTCAAGAAATAAAGATCTGTTTGACTCTTGGAAGGCTGTTTTGTCTACAGCTGATAAGCTTTTTTTATTACCAACTTACGCGGCTGGAGAAGAAGAAATTTTAGGAGCGACTAGTAAAGATTTGGCTGTAGGGCTATCAAATTGTTTATTAGTTAATGATTTTGAACATGTAAAAGAAGAGTTAAAGAATGTAGTTGATAAAAATTCAGTTATCTTGATTCAAGGTGCTGGAGATGTGACGAATTTAATAGATTTATTATCCAATGAAAAATAATATAAAAACCGGTGTTTTATACGTTGTAGCAACGCCTATTGGTAATTTGCAAGATATTACTTTAAGAGCATTAGATGTGTTAAAAAATGCTCAGATCATATTTGCGGAGGATACTAGAGTAACTTCTAAATTACTTGATCAGTTAGGTATTAAAGATTCTCAAAAAATAATATCCTGTCATGATTTTAATGAAGAAAGTCGAATAGAGAGTGTTAAGAAGTTCCTAGATGAACAGCAAATTGTTGCTCTGGTTAGTGATGCGGGAACTCCATTAATCTCAGATCCTGGTTATAAAATAGTAAATGAATTAAGAAAAAGTGGTTTCGAAATTGTTCCAATACCTGGGGTGAGCGCTGTAGTTTCTGCTCTTTCAGTTGCGGGATTACCTTCAGATAGTTTTCTTTTTAAAGGATTTTTGTCTGCAAAGAAAATGAAAAGACAGCAACAGATTCAAGAATTTCAAAAATTAAATACGACTATTATTATCTATGAATCGGTACATAGGATAGAGTATTTATTAGAAGACTTAGCAGCCATTGTTCCCAATAATAATGTTGTTGTTGCAAAGGAAATAACCAAGCAGTTTGAAAGATTTGTATCTGGAACTTCTAAAGAGGTAAGAGAATATTTTTTAGAAAATAAAGATATTGTTCGTGGAGAGTTTGTTGTCCTTATAGATTGTAATGAAGCAGATGTGGAAGATTCTTCACAAATAGATTTGTCATTAGATAAATTATTAGTGAAGCTTTTAAAAGAGCTTCCTTTAAAGAAGGCTGTTGCTTTAGCTGTTGATTTAACTGGGCATAAAAAAAATGAAATATATCAAAAGGCTTTGGAATTAAAAAGTGGAGAATGTTAATGTTTAAAAGGTCTTTGTATACTTTAGGAAAAATGTTTAAGCATAAAAAACAAATATCTGCAGTAAAAGAGAATAGTTGTTTAGATTGTGTAATCAATCTTAATCAAGATTATTTAGAGTCTAGGGGAGTAAAATATTTAGCCTTAGATTTTGATGGGGTTCTAACCTCTCATGGGAAAAATGAACTATATCCGGAAGTGGTTGAATGGCTTGATAATTTTTCTAAAAATTTTGGTGAGGAAAATATCTTTATTCTTTCAAATAAACCTGAAAAAAAAAGATTAGATTACTTTAAAGAAAAATATCCTAAAATAAGGTTTATAGATAACGTTGCTAAAAAACCATATCCAGATGGGATGCTAAAAATCCAAAGTTTAGTTAATTGTGGTTCTCAAGAATTAGCTTTAGTTGATGATAGGCTTTTAACAGGGTGTCTTGCTTGTATATTGGCCGGATCTCAACCAATACTTATTATTAAGCCATATGTAGACCGAGAAAGTTATGATAGAAAAGAAAGATTTTTTAATTTCCTAAGGTATTGGGAGCAGAGAATATTTTTTTAATCCAAAGCTGGCTTTTTTCCTTTATATTAAATAAGATGTTTAGCAATTAAATAAATAAGATAGAAAATGAAAAGAATACTTTTAACTTTTTTTTTAGTGCTTGTCGGTTATGAAATTTATGCAAATTATACTTCTGCTCAAGAATTTTTTGATGAGTATAACTATTCAACGGAAGGTAAGTTTTCGAATAAAAATGATGATTATAGAAATGACAATAGAGATGACAACTTTAATGATGTTAGTATTAGAGGTGCGAAAGTAACTTCTGGTGCTGACTATAGCTGTCAACTTTTAACAGATGGAAAAGTTAGATGTTGGGGCTATAATAACCAAGGAGCTCTTGGTGATGGGACGAATGATAGCTCACTTCAGCCAAAATATGTTAAAGCAGATGTTAGATTTAAACAGCTTCATTCTGGAGATGATTTTAATTGTGCTCTTGATGATGGAGATGATGTCTATTGCTGGGGTAGTAATGAAAGGGGACAGCTTGGGGCAGGGACTAAACAAAAAAGTTCTAGCACTCCTGTTAAACTCGATGCAAGTGTTAAATTTAGGCAGGTTTATACAGAGGCGCATTATGCTTGTGCTTTAGATGAAAATAATTATGCATATTGTTGGGGGGATGGTTCATCAGGAGAGGTTGGAAATGGCGAAAAAGGTTATTTTGATGCGCCTCAAAAAGTTAAAACAGATATTAAGTTTTCCAGGTTAACAATGAGTACAACATTCGTTTGTGGTATCTCATATGATAAGCAAGATGTTTATTGTTGGGGTCAAGGAATGAGAGGCGGAAATAGTAAAGGTCTTGATTCATCAGTGCCAGTTAAAATCTAAGTTTTAAATGTCTCAAAAATTTGAAAAAACATTTTTATCTAATTATAAGAATAAAATTCTTACAAATATTATTAAACATTTAGAAGACTGTGATGAATTTGTTATAAGTGTAGCTTTTATAACACTATCTGGGGTTGCATGTATTTTAGAGTCTTTAAGAAAGCTTGAGAAAAAGGGAGTTAAAGGTAAGATCCTAACTGGATGTTATCTTAATTTCACAGAGCCACAAGCTTTGAAAAAGCTAAGCCAATTTAAAAATATAGAGCTAAAAATAATTACAGAACAAAACTTCCATGCTAAAGGCTTCTTTTTTAGAAAAGATAATATATGGAACGTTATTGTTGGCAGTACAAATCTCACACAATCAGCACTTACTGTTAATACGGAATGGAATATTTTTCTACCTATAGAGCGAGAGGATGATTTTAAAAATAAGTTGTTCCTAGAATTTGAAGATATTTTTGATAAAGCAGCCCCATTAGAAGAAATTTTAGAAAAGTATGAACCTTTATATGAATTAGCAAAACACCAAATGCAAAGCTTTAAACTTTCTAGTGTGAATATATCTCCTAATCAGGTTCAAAAAGAAGCTCTAATAAGTCTCGAGAATTTAAGAAAAGAGGGAGAAAGTAAGGCGCTAATAATAAGTGCGACGGGTACTGGTAAGACATTTTTAAGTGCTTTTGATGTTCAAAGAGTGAAACCAAAGAGATGCTTGTTTGTGGTTCATAGAACCAATATAGCTATCAAAGCAAAAGAAACTTTTGAATCCATTATAAAAAACGAAAGAATGGGTTTACTGTCTGGTGGAAAGCATGACCAAGAAGCAGATTACTTATTTGCAACTGTGCAAACACTTAAAAATCCAAATATTTTGTCTAATTTTAAGCAAACAGAATTTGATTATATTATTATTGATGAAGTTCATCATGCAGAAGCAAAGAGTTACAAAAAGATCTTAGATTACTTTAGTCCCCAGTTCTTGTTAGGAATGACAGCAACTCCAGAAAGAACAGATAATGCTGATATTTTTAAACTTTTTGATCACAATATTGCTTATGAAATTCGATTACAACAAGCGTTAGAACAAAAATTTCTTTGCCCATTTCATTATTTTGCGATAGAGGATCTTTATGTGGATTCAGAAAAGAATCTTTTACAAAATTTTAATAAATTAGTAAGTGATGAAAGAGTCGATCATATTGTTAATAAAATTAATTTTTATGGTTATAGTGGTAATAAAAGATCAGCACTAATGTTTGTTAGTAATATGGAGGAGGCTTTTAAACTAGCGAATAAGTTAACGGATAAGGGTGTCAAATCAATAGCGCTTACAAGCAAGAGCTCAGAGAAAGAGAGATTTCGAGCTATAGAAGAGCTAGAAAATGGTGATTTAGAGATTATTGTTACGGTTGATATCTTTAATGAGGGTATTGATATCCCTTGTGTTAATCAAGTTATATTACTAAGGCCAACTCAGAGCTCTATAGTTTATATTCAACAATTGGGTAGAGGTTTAAGGAAGTTTGAGAGTAAAGAATTTGTTGTTGTCTTGGATTTTATAGCTAATTATGAGAATAATTTTTTAATTCCAGTAGCACTTAGTCAAAATAATAGTTATGACAAAGATCAATTAAAGCAGTTTTTGATTTCAGCAACTGAGCTTATTCCTGGTGAGAGCACTATTACTTTTACTGAATTAGCCAAAGAAATTATTTATAAAAATATCCAGCAAGCTAATTTTACGCAATTAAAAAATATTAAGAGAGATTATAACCAACTTAAAAAAGAGCTAGGTAGAAATCCTAGTTTATTAGACTTTGAAAAATATAACTTTATCTCTCCAGAAATTCTTTTATCTTATAAAGATACTTATTATGACTTATTAGTTTCTCTTAAAGAAAATGAAATTCCTAAGCTAAGCTCTGAAGAATATAATATTTTGAGGTTTATATCTAAAGAGTTTTCGCCAGCTAAAAGATTATACGAGACATTAATTCTTAAAAAGTTACTGATAGAAAAAGAGATTCTTATTAATGAGATAAAAGATTTTTTAAGAGGCCAAATTATAGATTTTAATGAGGAGAGTTTTGAGAATTCTATAAAGCATTTATCATTGGAGATATTTACTATAAATGCAGGTAGAGAAAGCTATGGTCCATTAATAACTATTAAGAATAATAAGATTAGGCTGCTTCCTTTTGTTTTGATTAAAAATAACTCTTTCCTTAAAAAACAAATAAAAGACTTACTAGAATATAATGATATTTTTTATTCTAAAAAATATCGACATGATAAGTCTCATGGACTAGCTTTGTATTCAAAATATTCTAAAAAAGATATAGCGTTCTTATTAAATCAAGATTATACAAATGGTGGAGTTAATCTCGCAGGTTATAGGTTTTTTGACGATAAAGCTTTATTGTTTATGACTTTTGATGAAAATAAGAAATTTAGCAGATATGATAATAAATTTTTATCAAAAAATACTTTTATATTTTATTCAAAGTTAAATAAGAAAATAGACGATTCGTTAAATAATAATGAAACTGGTTTGGCTCAAAATAAGTTCGTAAGCTATGTTTTTGTGAGAGTAAATAAAACTGATGAATACTATTTTGTTGGTATTGTGGAGAAATGCTTAGAAGCTAAAAACGTTACAAAAGATAATTCAATGATGATAGAGTATGCTTTCCAGCTTGAGAGAGATATTCCTCAGGTGATTTGGCAATACTTTGAATCAATACAGGATAAGAAAAAAGATTAATCTAATTTAGTATCACGCTTTCTTAATGTTGATTTGTAAACATATCTAGATTGAAAAATCGAGCCTTTAAGAATATTCATTTGAGCAAAGTGTTTTTTACCGCTGTGCTGTAGTATAATAAAAGTGAAAATTAGTGTTAAATTGTTAGGACTTGTCCTGAGGAGGTTTTATGTCATATAACAAGATTTTATTAGCTGTCGATGTGTATGAAAAGGCGGATGTTGTTATTAATTCTGCTATAGCATTTGCTAAAAAAAATGGTGTTAAGAAAATTTCAGTAGTTACAGTTGTTGATTGTGTAGCGCCATTTGCCCCATCAGTTGTCGATTTTCAATATACTCTTGAAAAAGAAGCTAAAAAAGCTCTTTCTCATATTAAAGATAGATTGGTGGGTTTTGAAGTTAAAGCAGATGTTTTAGTTGGTAATCCATCAGTTGAGATAGTTACATATGCTGAAGAGTCTGCTTGTGACCTAATAGTTATTGGTTCTCATGCAAAGCATGGATTTAACTTAATCTTAGGTTCGGTAGCAAATGCTGTATTACATAAGGCAAAATGCGACGTTTTAACTGTTAGAGTCCAAGAAGAAGATAGAGCGGCGACTGATTATAAGAATATTCTTATTCCAACAGATCTTGAGAATGATTCATGTATAGTAGCTAAAAAAGCAAATGATATAGCTAAGTTATATGGAGCTTCTGTGGATACAGTTTTCGTTATTCCAAATGATACAGTTTCTCTAATGAGTTATGAAATGGAGAAAGTTGAGAAGGCATTAGAAAATTTCGTTTCTAATAATAAGCTTGGTGGTAAAAAAGCTGTATTAATAGGTGGAGTCGCTAACGGTGTTCTAGAGCAAGCTAAAGAAAATAAAGCGGATCTAATTGTTGTGGGAAGCCATAGAAGAGGAGCTATTGGTAGATTCTTCCTTGGGTCTACAGCGAATGGTATTCTTCATGGTGCTGATTCAGATGTTTTAGTAGTTAAACTTAAATAACTTCTTTCTTTATTTTCTATTATTTATCTTATTCCAAAATATTAATATTAAGCAGATTATTGATAGGGTCACACATACTATTGTGAACTTCCAAATATAAGCAAATGGTATGTAACCCATTATTGTTACACATACTACTGCTGTTGCCATATTTATAAAATTCATTGTCCCAGACGCATTAGCTTTATCTTCTAATGAGTTAGAAGCTATGTAAGCAGCTGTTGGATAGATGAAGCTATTAATAAAATAACAACATGTCATTAAGAAGAAGAAAATTGAAGATGTGAATGCTTTATTAATTGTTAATAAACTAAGAAGTAGGAAAACTATTAGTATAAGAGTTATAGAACTAACAATGATATGGATGTGACTATATTTATTGATTATTTTTGTTGCTAAGAATGAGCCTGCAATTATTCCTGTAATAGTTATAAAATTCCAATATCCGTATTCTGCACTTGTAAAGCCAAGTATATCTTTAGTGATGAATGGCCCAGATGCTGTATAGCAATAGCTAAAAGCAGAAACCATGCCTAGCGTTAAAGAAAATATTATTAGTTGTTTTGATTTAAAAGCATTTCTGTAGCTATTAAGAATATTTAGAACATTAATTTCTATCTGTAGAATTTTCTCTTCTTTAAATAAAAAGCTTAACCCAAGCATTATTAACCCATGAATTAGTAAGACATAAAAGCAGTTAATCCAACTAGAGTAATATGTTATTAAACCGCCTATAAGTATTGCAACTCCAACAGATAATGCAAATGATATCGAAGCGTATGACAAGGCTATTTTAGTTTTTTCTTTAGATACTGAATTATTTAATATAATGAATGTACAGACAAGTCCAGCAGCAGCTCCTAAAGATGTTATTAGTCTTCCAATTAATAGTATGATTATTGATGAACTATAACCTCCAATTAGGCATATTAATATTCCTAATAGATTTATTATTAATCCAGCTCTTAATGCCTTTACCTCTCCATATTTGTTTGCTATCGGCCCATAAATGATTTGACCAATAACATAGCCTATCAAAAATATACTAATCAGCCATTCAACATTACCATCAGACAAGGCAAATTCTTTAGCTATATATGGTAAAGCAGGGTTGATGATAACAGTTGAAGCACTCGCAATACTTATATAGCTAAGCAGTATTACTATTTTCCAGGTTTTCATTTTTAGTAAATATATTAAATATTTTTTGTATATTAAATAAATTATCTTATATATACAATGTTTAAAGTGATTAACAATTGTTAAGTAAATTTTTACAATGTTGAAAAATAAAAAGATAAGTCTATCTCAGTTTGAAGTATTTCTGGTTGTTGCCAATAGTTTGAGTTTCACTTTAGCTGCAAATATTTTGGGAGTTTCTAGAGCTTCTATTAGTCAGTCGATTAAAGCTTTGGAGAAAGAGTTGGAGGTTCCTTTATTTTTGAGAACAACGAGATCTATTTCTCTTACTAGTGAAGGAGAATCTCTTTTTGAGCAATGTTCTAGGCTTAGATATGAGTTGGATAATGCTAGAGCACTAATAAAATCATTTCATAAAAAGCCTAAAGGAAAATTGAAAATTAGTTGTAATCCATTTTTGGCAGAAAAGGTTTTGTTGCCAATTTTGATGCAATATAAAGAGCAGTTTCCGGATGTTGAGCTAATAATTGTTGTTGAGGAGAGAATCCCTGATTTTGACAAAGAGCAAACAGATATTGCTTTTGGTGTTAATTGGAAAGCTCCTGACGATTTAATTGCCAGGAAAATTGGAGAAACAAGGTATGTACTATGTGCTAGCCCACGTTATTTAAAAAAATATGGAGTTCCAAAAAATCTAGAAGATTTAAAAAAGCATAATTTTATTCCTCATATTTCTAGACACACATCCTTAGTTGGTTTAAAAGACGCTAATTCATATATTAATATTTCATCAGATATATCATCTAATAATGTTTCTTTCATAAAGAAGTGTGTTCTTGATGGTTTGGGGATTGCCCAATTTCATGAATATGCGGCTATAGAGGAGATTAAAAGAGGAGATCTAATAGAAGTTCTTCCAGCAGTTTTTAATGAAAAAGAATCTTTGTTTATCTATTACCAAAAGAATAGGTTTGTGCAACCAAAGATTAAAGAATTAGTCAAAATTATTTTAGAGAGGGTTCAGATATAAATTATTTAGATCTTTCTCCAAATAGTGAAGAGCCTATTCTAACCATGGTTGAGCCATTTTTTATAGCTTCTTTATAATCTCCACTCATTCCCATAGAGAGTTTTGTTAATTTTATATTTAGTCTATTGTTTATTGTATCGAAAAGATCTTTCATTCTATGAAAGCTTTGTCCACTGTTGTCCACTTTTGCAGGCAAGCACATTAGACCTGTTAAGTTCAAATTTTTCATATTATTACTTCTTTCTATGCAATCTATTATTTCATTAATATCGCTTGGCTTAAATCCAGACTTATTAGGATCATTATCAATATTTATTTGTAGAAATACTTCAATAATCTTATTTAACTTGCTTGCTTGAGAATTTATTTTTATAAGTTGCTCAAGTTTTTCTATGCTTTGAATTGTGTTTGCGTATTTAACGATGTTCTTTATCTTTCTTGACTGTATTGAGCCAATAAAGTGCCAGTTTAGATTTGGCAATGCAGTAGCTTTTTGTTCTAGTTCCTGTAAATAATTTTCACCAAAATCTTTTTGTCCTAGTGTATGTAGGTATTCTATTTTTTCTAAAGTTTGATATTTGCTAACTGCAAGTAAAGAAACTCCTTTAGGAATGTTGTTTTTTATCTCTGTATAAGCATTTTTGATAAATTCGCTATCAAACATTTTTCACCTATTTTGTTAATATAACTAAGTTTCTTGTAGCTTTTAGAAAAGGTACTTTTATTTTATGGATCTGGATTTCCAATGGGATATTGGGTAGGCTTTGCTCTTCTATATCGGGACCTTTCATTGCTAGCATTTGATTTGAATCAGTTATTAGATTTTTGCAGAGATCATAAAAAGTATCTATGGAGCTAAAGGCTCTCGAAATAATATTATCAAAACTCTGGTTTTCTAGTGATTCAACCCTACAGTTTAAAGGGATTACATTTTCTAAGTTTAAGGATTTCTTTACATTTTTAAGAAACATAATTTTTTTTCCAATGCTATCAACTAGAGTAAACTTATGTTGAGGGTATAGTATTGCTAGTGGTATACCTGGGAGACCGCCACCAGTTCCAACATCAACTGTTGAATTACCCTTTATATATTTTGCGATGGATAAGCTATCGAAAAGATGCTTCTCAAGCATATCATCAAAATCTTTTATAGCAGTCATATTATAGACTTTGTTCCATTTCTCTAGTAGCTTCAGGTATTCAATCCACTGATTAATCTGTATTTGAGTGGCTTGTATATTTAATTCCTCTAAAGCCTTATCTATTTTTTGAAGATGGTTCATTATTTATGGAAATAGCTTTTTTATATATTATATAATGAATATATTACAAATTTTTTAACAATGTTTTAGCTTTTTATAAAGCATAGTTGAAGATAATTAAGTTTTTGATGATTTTATCTAGAAAGTTTGGTGCGGCTATGATTATTTCTGGTACTTGTATTGGTGCTGGAATGCTTGCTATCCCAGCGACAGTTGCAAGTTGTGGTTTTTTTATAGGTTCTATTTTAATAATTAGTATTTGGCTGTTAATGACTTTTACAGCTTTAGTTTTGGCAGAAGTTAATTTAAAAATGAAAGATGGGTCAAATTTTGTTGAAATGACTAGGGATACTCTTGGTTCTACTGGAGTTGTGGTTGTTTGGATAACTTATGTTCTCCTGCTTTACTCTTTAGTAGCTGCATATACTGTGGGTGGAGGATCTTTAATCTCAACTATTTTGGCTCAGGTAGGTATTAATCTTTCATCAAACTTAACGGGTATAATCTTTGTATTTGTTTTTGGAGCATTCGTCTACATAAGTACTAGAGCTGTAGATCATATGAATAAATTGATGCTGTTTCTTAAGTTGACAGCATTTTTTCTGTTGGTTTTAGTCTTGGCTTCCCATATAAAACTGGATTACCTTAAATATACTATTAAAAATGGTAATTATATTTGGGCGACATTCCCTGTTTTGCTAACTTCTTTTGGTTTTCATCATATAGTTCCAACTTTAAGAACTTATGTGAATTCTGATAAAAAAGCACTTAGGCAAGCAATAATTTTAGGAAGTACTATTCCATTAATTGTATATTTACTTTGGATTTTTGTTACTTTAGGATCATTGCCAGTAGAGACGCCAACAGGTATCTTGGGTAGAAAATCTGGAGAAATAACATCTGTGATAATTAATCATTATGGTGGAGGTTCTGGATTAATCTCAATATTATCTTTTGCATTTGGCTTTTTTGCCTTAGCAACATCTTTCCTTGGGGTAGCATTGGGCTTATTTGATTTTAATAGAAACACCTATGGTTTAGAGAGTAAACAGCATAAGCATAAATTAATAGCAATATTTATAACATTTTTACCAGCATATATATATGCTGTTTTGTACCCTGATGGATTTATAGCAGCTTTAGGCTATGCAAGTATATTTGTAGCTATTCTCCAGGTTGCGCTACCAGTTATTATGTTTTGGGTTCTAAAGTATAGGCAAGAAGCTATTGGCTTTGTCATGAGCCTAATGACAGTAATGGTAGTTTTTATCGCCATTTTTATTATTGTATTGCAAATATTAGTTTCTATAGATCTTTTGCCAATACTTAAACCTTAGTTTTTTGTAATTGACTAAATATACCTTTTTCTATAAAATGTCCGAGATTGTTTCTATGTATTTATTTAAAAAAAGAATAATTTATAATTTAAAGAGGAAAAGAAAATGAAAAGAACATTTCAACCTACGAACTTAAAAAGAAAAAGAACTCATGGTTTTCGCGCTCGCATGAAAACTTTAAGTGGTAGAAAAGTAATTAGAAATAGAAGAGCAAAAGGTAGACATAAGCTTGCAGCATAATTGTTGCTTGCAAAAAAATAATATACTTGGTTCTGATGAGGTAAAAGAAGCTTTTGCTAATGTGCAGGATAAAATAAGTACGGAGCACTTTACTTTTTTAATAGCATTAAGACAAGAAGAAACAGCTGGTGTCTGTGTAATAATAGCTAAAAAAAACGTAAAAAAAGCATTTAAACGAAATTTATGTAGAAGATTAATAAAAGAATCTTTTAGATTGAATAAGGGTGGTTTTAGCCAAAAAAGTTTGCTGGTAATTGCAAAAAGATCAGCTGCTAATGCTACTAAGGAAAGCTTGTGGGCATCTATAGAAAAATTTTATCAAACTTTAGAAAAGTTAAGCTGATTCCTTTTGTGTTTTTAATCAAATTTTACCAATATATTATAAGTCCAGTACTTCCTGCAAGATGTAGATATTATCCAACTTGTTCAGAATATGCGCTGGAAGCTTTTAAAACTCACGGGGTTGTTAGAGGAGGTTGGCTTTCTGCTGTTAGATTAGCTAAATGCCATCCTTTGTGTAAGAGAGATTATTATGATCCTGTTCCAGTTCCTAAAAATCAAAAAGGTCAGAAATAGATGAAACCTAATCATATAAGAATTTTATTTTTAATTGCTATAGGGATAATGTTTATATCTCTTGTAGGTAGGTGGGAGCAAACTTTTCCATCAAATGATGATGCTCAGAAAAATACTTCTCAACAAGAAAATAGTCATTATGAAACATCTACATCTCAAAAGAATGATGTTGCTACTGCAGTAACCAATCCTGGCTCTAAAGACAGTGATGTTATTTCTAACTACACTAAAGCTGGTGTGGTGACTATTAATACTAAAGTCTTTAAGGATCTGCAAGTTAGTTTATTAAATGGTGCTATTATTTCTGCTTCTTTAAAAGATTATGATGTTAGTCTTGAAGATAAAAGTCCTATGAGTTTGCTTACAGATAGGGCTGGTTCGCAATATATAGCAAAAAGCTCAATTGTTCTTAATAAGAAACCTGTTTCGATAACATTTGAAAATAAAGGTATTAAAAAACAGTCAGATGGGGTTGTACTTACTCTTCAAGGATCTGTTGATGGTTTAGATGTTACTAGAACATATACTTTTGATGATAATAAATATGCAATAAAAATTGATCAAAAAATAACAAATACGTCTAGTGATTCTATAGGGGTGATAGTCGATAACTCATTGGTAAGAGATTTTGATCATGATAGTGATAGCTTTAGCTTATTAAATGCCCATAGCTATACATTTACAGGAGTTGCTTATTCAACTATAAATGATAAATTTAAGAAAGAATCATTTAAAGATATAGCAAAAACTAATAAACAATCTAAACCTTTCATTGTAAATAATGTTGGGCAAGGATGGGTTGCTTTTCTTCAGCATTATTTTATGAGTGCATGGATTCCTCAATCTACAGATTCGACTATTTATTATAAGAAGCTCAGTGATGATATGTTTGAAGCTGGTGAGTATACATATAATAATATAGCTCCTCAAACTTCTGTCGATATTAATTCAGTATTTTATACTGGACCAATTATTAAAACTAATTTAGAAAGTTTGGCACCAAATCTTGAAAAATCACTAGACTATGGAATGCTTTCATTTTTCTCGGAAATTATTTTCTGGGTAATGAATGAGATACATTCTTTGGTTGGAAACTGGGGTCTTGCAATTATATTGGTAACAGTATTAATTAAGGCTATCTTCTATCCTCTTTCAGCAAAAAGTTATCGTTCTATGGCTAAGATGAGAATGCTTCAGCCAAGAATTAAAAGAATGCAAGAAACATATAAAGATGACAGGCAGCTGCTTGGCAGAAAAATGATGGAACTGTATAAAGAGGAAAAGGTAAATCCATTAAGTGGGTGTTTGCCTATGGTTATACAGATTCCTATATTTATTTCTTTATATTGGGTGTTGTTAGAATCAGTGCAATTGAGACAGGCACCTTTCATTTTTTGGATTCATGATCTATCAATGAAAGATCCGTACTTTGTTTTACCAATACTTATGGGTCTTTCTATGTTCGTACAACAGAAGTTATCTCCGGCACCTGCAGATCCTATGCAAGCAAAGATAATGATGTTTTTACCTATAATATTTACTTTCTTGTTTGCATCATTCCCATCAGGCTTAGTATTGTATTGGTTAACTAATAATGTTATAAGTATCTTACAGCAGTGGATTATTACAAGAAGTTATAAAGCTGCACATACACATAAAAAATAAAATAGTTTAGATTGTTTGAGGTTTTAAGTGAGTGGAAAATATTTAAAGCCAAAGTATTGGTCGGTTTGGCTTCTTATTGGGTTTGGAAAGCTATATACACGTTTACCTTATAAATTTCAGATGAGAACAGCTGTAGTTATAGGTAAAGCTTTAAAGCCTTTTTTAAAAAGGCGAAGAGATATAACAATAACTAACTTAAAAATAGCATTTCCCGAGAAAAGTGAGAGAGAGTTAGAAGAACTTACCTCTAAATCTTTTGATTCAGCATATATGGCAGCAGTAGAGAGTTTGATTGCTTGGTTTATGCCAGAAAAGAGATTTAAGAAAATAAAGTTTGAGATAGAAAATAAGGAAGTTTTTGATAGGATACATAACGATCCCAATAAAACTTTGCTGTTTTTAGGGTTTCATTTTCATGCTTTAGAGATTGCTGGTAGATATGTTGGTAGTCAATATAAACCTTTTACTTTAGTCTATCAAAAAAATAGAAATGAACTTCTTGAGGAAGTAATTACTTCTGCTAGAAAAAAAAATATTACAGAATGTTATGAAAGAAAGAGTTTGTTGCCAATTATAAGGAGTTTAAAAAAAAGGATAACTTTATGGTATGCTCCTGACCAAGATTTTGGTAATGAGCATACTGTTTTTGTTCCATTTTTTGGTAAAGAATGCTCTACTTTGGTAGTAACCCCTTGGTTGGTTAAGAAGACAGGAGCGACGGTTGTGCCTATTTATTACATAAGAAATGATGATTTATCAGGTTATAAGGTTATTATCTCTGATCCTATAGAAAATTTTCCCGAAGATGAGGTTGAGGGTGCCAGATTAACGAATGAGATTCTGGAAGGTTTTATTAAGAAATTTCCTGAACAGTATTTGTGGCAACATCGTCGTTATAAGACACGACCTAATGGTGTTAGAGATATTTATTAGGTTCTCTTGATTTAGCTTTTATGTTTTTTGTGAAAAAATTAAGTTATATGTGTTAAAATAGGTTTCAAGTTTTTTATAAAAATGATTTCGATGAATAAAAGGTATCTACTTCCTAGATATTGGACTACGTGGTTCGTTATTGGTTTAATGAGGTTTATTTCTATTTTTCCTTATAAATTTCAAATATATTTTACTTTAGTGATAGGCTTTTTTGTAAAACCTTTTTTGAAAAAGAGAAATCTAATAGCAAAAATTAACCTAAGAATAGCCTTTCCAGATAAAACAGAAAAAGAAATTGAAACGTTAGCTAACGAAAGCTATAGGTCTATGGTTTTAGCAGGTGCTGAGGCTATGATGGCTTGGTTTATGTCAAATAAAAAATTTAAAAAAATAAATTTTGAAAAAGAAAATTTTGAAGTTTTTGAAAAGCTTCATTTGGATCCAAATAAAACAGTGATAGTTCTTGGATTTCATTTCCACTGTATAGAGGTAGTAGGTCGTTATATTGGGCAGAATTATTATCCATTTACTGTGATGTATCAAAAAAATGATAATGAGCTTATAGAAGAGCTTATTAAAAAGTACAGAGAGAAATATATATATAAATGTTTAGATAGTAAGAATTTTATTTCTGTAATAAAAACCTTAAAAAAACATATTTCTATGTGGTATGCTCCTGATCAAGATTTTGGATTGGAAAGCTCAGGAGTAGAGAATTCTGTATTTGCACCATTTTTCGGTAAACTTTGTTCTACATTAACAGTAACTCCATGGCTTGCTGAAAAAACAGGTGCGATAGTTGTGCCAGCTTACTATGTTAGATTACCCAAGTATTCTGGGTATAAAATAGTTGTTGGAGATCCTTTGGAATTTACTGGTGATGATTATAAGGATGCTGAGATGACTAACAAGTTCCTAGAGGATGCAATAAAAAAATATCCAGAGCAATATCTGTGGCAACATAGAAGATACAGAACGAGACCTAATGGTGAGAGCCAAATTTATTAATTTATGGATTTTAATGAAAAAGCATACAGGATTTTCTTTAGTTGAACTTATGGTAGTAATAGCGATTGTTGCTATTTTAGCAACGGTAGCTGTACCCTTGTATAGTAATTATGTACAAAATAATAATAGAAGAGATGCTACCTCTGCCTTAATGGCAGCTTCTTTAGCTGAAGATAATTTTTTTATAAGGAATGATGAGTACTCTTCTGATTTGTCAGCAATATATAGAACTACAACAGATGGTAATTTTTACACTCTTTCAGTTTCTCTACCTAATTTAGAGGCAGATCCTCCAGAGAATTATGATTATAGGTTAACAGCAATAGCTATCGGCAGTCAGCAAAGCGATACAGAGTGTGCTACTATTAGTTTAGAGGTAGATGGGGCAATACAACGTAAAACACCAACAGCTTGTTGGGATACTTATTAAATTTAATATTATAGGACTAGATATGGCGAGTTATAGTACGAATGAATTTAAGGGTGGTTTAAAAATATTGATAGATGGTAACCCTATGACCATCGTTGAAAATGAATTTGTTAAGCCAGGGAAAGGCCAAGCTTTTAATAGAGTTAAGCTAAAGAACTTGATTAATGGTAGAGTGGTTGAAAAGACATTTAAATCTGGTGAGTCAGTAGATGCGGCAGATGTAGAGGAGTTAGAAGCTTCATATTCTTATTTTGATGGGGATAACTACGTTTTTATGCATCCTGAGACTTTTGAACAATATACTATTTCGGAAGAATCTCTTGGAGATGCTAAGAAATGGTTACAAGATCAAGATACATATCAGATAACTTTATTTAATGGTCAGCCAATTTCAGTTACTCCACCAAACTTTGTGAATCTTGAGATAGTTGAAACTGATCCTGGTTTGAAAGGCGATACTGCGGGTACAGGTGGTAAGCCAGCAACATTATCTACAGGAGCGGTTGTAAGAGTTCCTTTATTCGTGCAAACGGGTGAGATAATAAAAGTTGATACAAGAACAGCAACTTATGTTTCTAGAGTTAAATAATGCAATCTGAAAATAATCTCGTATGGCTTGACCTAGAAATGACGGGTTTAGAAGTGGATTCATGTCGTATTATAGAGATGGCAGTAATTATCACAGATAAAGATCTTGAAATTGTTGCTGAAATGGAGCCGATAGCTATTCATCAGTCCGAAGATGTTCTTAAAAACATGAATGAATGGTGTATTAAAACTCATGGAGATACAGGACTTACAGAGAGAGTAATTAATAGTCAAATATCTGAGGCTACAGCAGAGAACCAGGTCCTTGATTTTATAAAGCAGTATGTGCCTTATAAGAGTTCTCCATTATGTGGTAATTCTATTTGGCAGGATAGGAGATTTTTATCTAAATACATGCCAAAAATAGATGATTATTGTCATTATCGAGTTTTAGATGTTACAAGTATAAAACTTCTTAATGATTATTGGTCAAAAAATAAAAATTGTTTTGTAAAGAAAAACACCCATAAAGCTTTAGATGATATTAGGGAGTCCATTTCTGAATTAAAATATTATAAAGAAAAGCTTTTCTGCATGGCTTAATAATAAATTTGTTATTTACCTTAAAATATAATTCTATTGTTAATTTTATATGTTGTAATGGTTGGGAAAGTTATTACTCATAATATTAAAATTCTATAAATTTCTTTTACATGGATATATTTAATTGTGATAATATTGAGAATGATTTGCATGAGTGTGAATCATAAACATCAAAAGAAACTTTAAAATAAATAACTTGAGAGGAGTTGTAATGTCAAAGTTTGTCTATGCTTTTAGCGAAGGTAATAAAGAAATGAGAGATTTGCTTGGTGGGAAAGGAGCAAATCTAAGTGAAATGTTAAATAGTGGTTTACCTGTACCTGATGGTTTTACAGTTACAACAGAAGCTTGTCTTAAATATTATGATGATAAACAGAGGCTTTCTGAAAGCTTAAAAGAGGAAATATTTGTTAGTGTTGAGAAGTTGGAGCAAAGAACTGGTAAAAAATTTGGAGGTTCAGAAAATCCTTTATTAGTATCAGTCCGTTCAGGCGCTAGAGTTTCAATGCCAGGGATGATGGATACAGTTTTAAACCTTGGGCTAAATGATGATGTAGCTAAAGCGATGATAGCTAAGACAAATAACGAACAATTTGTTTATGATAGTTATAGAAGATTTATTATGATGTTTGCCGATGTTGTTATGGACTGTGAGAAGCATGGTTTTGACAAAATTTTAGAAGCAAAAAAAGCTGAAAGAAAAGTTGATTTAGATTGTGATCTAAATGGTGATGATTATAAGCAGATCGTTGATGATTATAAGAAGTTATATAAAAAGCTAGTTGGTAAAGATTTCCCATCTAATGCTAAAGAACAATTATTAGCAGCTGTTGAAGCTGTATTTAAATCATGGAATGCTGAAAGAGCAATTATTTATCGTGAAATTAATAATATTTCTAATAACTGGGGTACAGCTGTAAACGTTCAAGAAATGGTTTACGGAAACTCAGGTAATAATTCAGGTACTGGAGTCGCTTTTACAAGAAATCCATCTACTGGAGATAGTGAGCTTTTTGGAGAGTATTTAATTAATGCACAAGGTGAAGATGTTGTTGCTGGTGTTAGAACACCATCGCATATATCTACTCTTAAAGATGCGATGCCAGAAGTTTATGAAGAGTTTGTTAAAATCGCGACTAATTTAGAGAAAGTGTATAAAAACATGCAGGATATGGAGTTTACTATTGAAGATGGTAAGCTTTTTATGTTGCAAACAAGAAATGGTAAAAGAACTGCAAAGGCGGCTATTAAGATAGCTGTTGATATGGTAGAAGAAGGGTTGATAACAAATGAAGAAGCTGTGATGATGGTTGAGCCTCATTTGTTAGAGCAACTTCTTCATCCTAAATTTGATGAAAAAGCTTTGGCTTCTAAAAGAGCCTTAGGTTCAGGATTGGGAGCATCGCCTGGTGCTGCTAGTGGTAGAATATATTTTGATGTTGATTCTTTACTTGATGCTAAAGCTAGAGGTGAAGAAAAAACAATACTTGTTAGGATAGAAACTTCTCCAGAAGACATTGCAGGGATGAATGCTTGTAATGGTATTTTGACTTTACGTGGTGGTATGACTTCTCATGCAGCTGTTGTGGCACGTGGTATGGGTAAATGCTGTGTTTCTGGACTAGAAACAGCAAGAATCAATGAAGAAGAAAAAACCATTACTTTCGAAAGAGGCCAAGTTTTTGGAGAGGGTGATTATATTTCTTTAGATGGTACAAAAGGTAGTGTTTATAGAGGTATTATTAAAACAGTTGATCCAGAAGTTACAGCTGAATTTGAAGCTTTTATGAAGTTTGTAGATGAAGTAAGAAAGTTAAGAGTTAGATGTAATGCTGATACTAGATCTGATGCAGCTACAGCAAGAATGTTTGGCGCTGAAGGAATAGGTCTGTGCCGTACAGAGCATATGTTTTTTGAAGATACGCGTATTTCTTATGTAAGACAAATGATTCTTGCTAAAAATAAAGCAGAAAGACAGAAAGCTCTTGATAAGTTACTTCCTGTGCAGCAGCAAGACTTTGAAGAGCTTTTTGAGGTTATGGATGGCTTAGCTGTTACAGTTAGGTTTATAGATCCTCCACTTCATGAATTTTTGCCAAGAGAATATGAAGAAATTGAAGCTTTAGCAAGAGAACTTAAAGTAAGTGTAGAAGAACTTGAAGGTAGGATTGAGTCTTTATCTGAAGTAAACCCTATGATGGGTCATAGAGGATGTAGACTAGCAGTTTCTTATCCGGAAATTATAGTTATGCAAACAAAGGCAATCATTTACGCAGCTATTTCTGTTAAAAGAATGGGTATAGCAGTAAGTCCTGAATTAATGATTCCATTAGTAAGTACACTTGGTGAATTTAAGTTATTAAATGGAATCGTCAGAGAGACAGCAGATGCTATCTTAGCAAGAGAAAAAATGGATATTGACTATAAAGTTGGTGTTATGCTTGAGACTCCAAGAGGAGCTATAGGTGCTGGCATGCTTGCAGAAGCTGGAAGTGAATTTTTCTCTTTTGGTACTAATGATCTTACTCAGATGACATTTGGCTTTAGTAGAGATGATGCAAATAAATTCATTAAAGAATATCTAGAAAAGGGTATCTTAAGTTTTGATCCATTTGCTAGACTAGACCCTAAAGGTGTTGGTAAGCTTATGCAAATAGCTAAAGAAGGGGTTAAAGCAGTTAACCCTAAAGCTAAGATGGGTATTTGTGGTGAACATGGTGGAGAACCATATTCAGTAGCTTTTTGCCATGATCTAGGTTTAGATTATGTTTCTTGCTCACCATTTAGAGTGCCTGTAGCTAGATTGTCAGCAGCACAAGCTAAGATATATGCAGATAAGAATAATTAATTAACTTTTTATCTCTTATAAGTCTTGACAAAAATTACTTTAAATATATAATTTACCGCATGTCCCGTTCGTCTAGAGGCCTAGGACACTGCCCTTTCACGGCGGCAACAGGGGTTCGAATCCCCTACGGGATACCAAATTTAAATATCTATTCTTATTAATTCAAATTAATTTCATATATAATTCTTTGTTAAAACATTTAATTAATATTTTTATATGTTAGCTGTTGTACAAAGAGTTAGCTGTGCAAGTGTATCTGTAAATGATCAAGTAGTAGGATCTATAAATGAGGGCTTAATGGCTTTGGTTTGTATAGAGCCTGATGATTTACCAAATAATCTTCAAAAAATGGTTGATAAACTAATAAATTATCGTATTTTTGAAGATGAAAATAATAAGATGAATCTATCTGTATCTTCTATAAATGGAGGTATTCTAATTGTTCCCCAGTTTACTCTTGCTGCAGAAACTAAGAAGGGATTAAGGCCTAGCTTCAGTAACGCCTGTCCTCCAAGCAAAGCAGAAGAGCTATTTGAAAGGTTTGTTGAAATTATTAAGTCCAAATATTCAAAAATAGAGACAGGAGTTTTTGGAGCTGATATGAAAGTTTTTTTAGTTAACGATGGTCCTGTTACTTTCAATTTTAAGGTATAAAAATATGAGTAAAAAAATCTGTATAGTTGGTGGTAATGGTGAAATGGGTCAAATGACTCAAAAACTATTTTCAATGTATTTTCCTGATTATGAAGTGACTATTTTTGGAAGTAAGGATTGGGCGAATCCACAGCCTAAATTAGAAAATAAGGATTTAGTCATAATATCTGTACCTATTTATCTTACGAAAGAAATAATAGATAGAGTGGTTCCATTTTTGTCAGAAGGGTGTGTGTTAGCAGATTATACAAGTATTAAGCAAGAGCCTTTAGAGGCTATGTTAAGTGCATATCAAGGACCTGTGGTTGGACTACATCCAATATTTGGACCAACTGTTGAAATTCCTGATAAGCAAGTGATAACTGTTTGTGATGGGAGAAATGAAGAAAAATATAAGTGGCTATTAGATGATCTAGAAAGTATTGGCTTTAGTATAGAGCATATGTCAGCTAAAGATCATGATGATATCATGACGTTTGTGCAAGGTATTGAGCATTTCAGTGTTTATTGCTTAGGTCTTTTTCTTAAGAAAAAGAATATCGATATAGATAGAGTTCTAAAGTTAGCAAGTCCAGTTTATAAAATGGAATTAAATATTGTTGGAAGACTTTTTAGTCAAGGCCCTGGGCTATATGCCGATATAATAATGTCTGATGATAGTAGAAAAGAAATGGTAGCGGAGTTTGCAGAATTTGTTCAACAAAATGCAAAGGGTGTAGAAAAAGGTGATAAAGCAACCTTTATAGAAAACTTTAAACAAGTTAAGAGTTGGATGGGAGATTTTGCAGATAAAGCTTATAAAGAAAGCGATAAGCTATTATTGAAGAAATAAATAATAAATTATTTAGTGTTTGTATGTATAGTACCTACAGAGAATGGGACTAAAGAAGAATCAATACTATTTTCATCATATAATGTTTGTTCAGTATTGCAGTCATCTCCAGACCTTTCTCCAGTAATGCATTCTAAACCATACTCTTTTAAATATACTCTATTATTTTGTATATCATTTAAGCGTTGAGGATTTTGCATTACTGGTAAGTTACTATAACCTGGATCATTTGGGGTCTTTTCCATTTGGTCTGCTGCAATAGAGTAGTATAGACCTCCGTTAGATCTATAGCTTGCCCAGAAAAGACCAACACCTGGTATTGTTATTGAAGGCTGACCAGTCATGGAGCTAGATTGGCCAGAACTTAGAGTTTTCATTGTGCTACCTAAAGAATCTTGATAATAGCTGAAAATTTGGTTATCTCCAATTTCGAAATAATTAATACTATTGTCGCTTGTTGGGACTATTAAAGAGCTACGAGTAGTATCAGATCTGCTCGCCATATTATGCTCTGTTATGTCGGTTACAACAGGCCCTATTGATATAAGCTTTGTTATATATTTACTATTAGGATTACCTACTCGAGCATAGACATATTTCCCAGTATTGATACCTCCAGCAGGATTTGGAGCAAGTAAACTTATTTTATCTTTTGTAAACTGTTCATTATAAGTCGATGCATTTTTGTCGTTAAAAATAGCTGATATAGATGAATCAGATGGCGAAAAGCTATAGAAAACAAGAGTATCTTGAGTTTCACTTGGACCGCCATTAGAATCATTACTGCCGCCGTATATATCCCAAGCTTGTGACCAAGCTGATCCACTACCCGGAGCATAAGCCCATGCAGCACCTTTACACCAACCTGCAACTTTACAAGAATAAAGAGTTTCGTTATTTTTTACTACATCACCATTAGCATAATTTGTTCCTTCAACATATTGAGGGTAGCTTATTGGCTCAGATGGTTCGGGAGCATCGATGGTTTCTCCTCCTAGCGATTTACCAGCAATAAATAATTTAGGAGTTACATTTTCATCGGGTTGATACCATATTGTTTCTAGCACTAATGGAGATGATGGGAAGCTAGAGAAATCTACAGCATCTCCCCAGTTTGGTGAAATAGGTGCTGGAGTGGTTATATTAACTAAAGGAATATTTGTTGTGTAGATTTTACTATTATCATATATAGCTATATAAAGTGTCCATCTACCATGTATAAGATCCCAGCCGAGCGATGTTTTAAAGTCAGCACTTATTCCAGCTGGTGTTGAGATTGTTATATTTCCATTAGTTAATACTAGATTGTTACTTTCATCTTTTTTAAATGAATTAATATATCCTATCTCTGTATCAAGGATACTACCATCACTTAAACGATGGGCTTTCTCAGCATCATCCATATTATTAAAGTTTACTATGGGAACATTTATAGGAATAATATCATCAGTGTATTGATCATAAGAGTTTGGAGCTAGTGCATTGTATCTAACTGTCTTATTGAACATAGTCTTGCTACCTTCAGTATAGTTTTGCTCTATTACATACTGGATATAAGCTTTAGAATTGTAAAGCTCTGCACTATAGTATATAGGTTGAAAACTTGTTACTACTGAGTGAATTGTAATATCTCCCACAGATGAGTCTGGTATAGATTCATTTGAGTATGGGTTGGATAAGCTATTGCTGTCAATTTGGTTATTTAAATTTCCTTTTCTTAAAAGATCACTTTGTAGAGCTTCGTTTACACTCTTGCTTCTTAATAAATTAATTTTAAGAGTATATCCAACTCCAGCTAGAACAATACCTATCGTAGTTGCGAATATAAGAGTAAGGGCTAAGGAGCTACCTTTTTGCTTTCTGAACATGATAAATACCTCCCTTAATTAATTTTTACTGTTGTTGTTGATACATTGCCATTTATAGTTAAAGCTATTTTTATAGCATCAACTTCATTAAATAGTTTTTTTCTATACTGATTTTCATCTGGGTTTAATTGAGATGGAGTTAACCAATCATCATCAGTATTTCCTGTACCTATTTTATGTAGAGTTATTTGCATATCTGAAATACCGCTCATAATTTCTTGAGGCTCAGTCGCTACATTATTTTTTTCATAGCTAAATAAGGAAGATGTTGGAGATCCATCTGCATCTGTACTACTACCTATATAATATATGGTTGCTTGATACTTCCCTATGTAATCACCACTATATACACTCCATTTTAGATTATTAGTAAGTGTTATTGGGCTGATGAGCCTGCCATTTTCTGTAGCTGTTTGATCACTTACTTTTGCTAATGTATAAGCAATGGAGCTACATATAACGACATAATTGTTTGCCTCAAGCTGATTGGCAAAAGAGTTATTTACTTCTAAACTATTTGTTCCTGAAGTAGCATTTGACGTTAGAGTTGAGCTTGTGCTAGCACCTTGTATTAACAAGTAGTCAGTACCTGCTATAGCGTTATCAGGAAGATTTATTGTTGAACCATTTACATTGTCAACGTAAACATCGTGAATGCTTCTATAATTCTCATCACCAAATTCTGGGACATTGTCACCTGTTATATTTTCTATATCATGCCAAGAAAAGTGACCATACTTACAGTCAAATCCAGCATTTGTTACAGCATTAGATAGAGC
The DNA here is from genome assembly GCF_003574475.2 of Pseudofrancisella aestuarii. Lineage (NCBI taxonomy): Bacteria > Pseudomonadati > Pseudomonadota > Gammaproteobacteria > Thiotrichales > Francisellaceae > Pseudofrancisella > Pseudofrancisella aestuarii. Next base: position 125,495 of record NZ_QLIS02000002.1, read on the forward strand.
TAGCCTTACCTCAGAGGCATCAGCAAGAGCTTTTGATTCCATTTCCTCCAGTTGAAAATCTTTTTTTACTGCTAAATAAACTTCTATAGAAATCCCTACAGTAATAATTGTTAGTAGAGAGGCTATTAATAATTCGACGATTGTGAAGCCTTTATTTTTTAAGAACATACATTCACCCCGCTTTCTGTTGTTGTTTGAGTATTTGTACTATTTGGTAACATAGAATCTGATATTGCAAGTAAATCTTTAGAAATATTCATTTCTGTATTTGTTGCTGTAAAAGTATAGATTCTATTATTACTTGAATCATCGCTAGTATTAGAGTAACAAAACTTTATTACGCCATGACGTCCGTCAATAAAATCATTTTCATTGAAGGTTCCTAAGGCATCAAATGTGATTACTCTATTATCCAGCTCATTTAATAATTCTGTTTGAGTATTTTGTAATGTTGCATTTGTAATAAAGTTAGACATTAGTGAAAAAGCAAAAAAAGAAACGAACATGATTATGACTAGTGAAATTAGCGTCTCAATTAGAGCAATTCCTTTTTGTTTACTTTTTCTTTTCATAAGTTTGGAACGATTTTATTATGGTGATTACATTATTGCATAATTTTTATTTTATTTACATGAATTTAAAATTAATTTTTATATTATTTGTAAATATTTTATTTATTCAAGTAGCTATTTTTTGGTAAAAATTATAAATTACTTGGAGGATTTAATTTTATTAAGCTTTAATTAATTAAGGGTTGTAAGTGCTTCATTCTGTGAGCAATAAATCTAAATTTAAAGGGGTTTCATTGATTGAGACTTTAATTGCATTAGCTATATTATTAGCTGTTTTATTTATGTTTTTCATTTTGTTCGATGCACTTATTGCTAAAGACTATAGTTTAAATAAGAAAATTCAAGAATCAGATAATTTACAACAAGCAGCAGCTGAGATGAAAATAGCTGGAGTAGCTAGTGCTGTGAATGTCGGAGCTACAGATAACGGTGATGGGACAAATACAATACAAATATCTTCAAAAGAAAATTCAAGTAATGCTTTATTAAATAGAGTTGTGATTATAGCAAATAAGCCACAAGCAAAATTAAACCTTATAAGTTGTAATAATAAAGAGTGTACTTTGAATGCAGAAGGTTCTATTGCAGATAGTGCATTATATAGTTATAGCTCTACAGGAAATAATGTCATTATTTCTCCTGAGACTACATCTAATGCTTCTCAAAATATAGAAATTCAATATTCAGATTATGGACAGTATGAGGTCACGCTTACTGTATCTGACAAATATGGTATAAAAGATAATAAAACTATCCCTGTTACTGTCTCACCACCACCGCTCCCAAATCCTGTTTTAAACTTTGGAGAGTGTAATGCTTCTAAATGTACGTTTAATGCATCTGGAACAACTATATATACGGATAAAGCTACTTATACTTATAGCTTTGATGGTGGAGCTGATGATATTGTTACTACAGAGATTAATCAGAATGTAGTGGCTCAATATACTTCTTATGGTAGTAAAACAGTTTCTTTAAAAGTTGTTGATGAAGCAGGTCAGGAAGCAATGGTAACTAAAGATATTGAAGTTTATCCTTTTGATATTGAGCTTAGATATCTACCAGACTATCTTAATGGAACTGGCTATGTTATAGATCTTATAGGTCAAGATATAGTGGATGGTACTCCAGTCACTGTTAATGTGATTAACAATGCAAATTCAGAGTATGCAATTGGAGTTCAGAAATGGGATGCTTATGCATCTGGGTGTCAATCTACCTTAGCTGTTAATTATAATTCTTTTATGGATGGGTATGGTAGTTATTACTGTAATGCACTAGGCGGAGAGTCTTCCTATAAAGGTGTGGGAATATTATATGCAGGCCAGAATCCAGTAACTATAGAAGTTTCCTATTTAGGTTATAGTATAACTCAGAGTTTTAATGTTGTGCTTTTTAATGAATAAATATCAGAAAGGAATAACTTTAGTAGAGTTATTAGTATCTATGACTATATCTGTGATAGTTATAGGTAGCTCTATAACAACATACGTTGGTGTTAAAAAGATTTACCAGAATATTAATCAACAGGCTAATGATAATGTAAAAGCTTTGATGGTAAAGCAAGCCTTTGAAAATATCTTAAGTAATATGGGTTTTGCATGTGTGTATGGTTCGCAGAATCAATCTTTTGAAGATAATACTGGAGATAATATGTTAAGTATCTTAGAAAAAGGCGTGGCTTCTGTAGGTAATATGCCTTTTCCTAATGATTATGGTCTGCCTGGTAGTATGGAGGGAGATTGTAGTGGAGAGTGTTTTCAGATTGGAACTGATTATTTAATGATTCAAAGAGATACGGAATACACAAACACGGTATCTGATAGTTCAGGACTAGTATTTACTGTGCCAAAAAACTCTATAAAAGAATTGGCAAGTGATGAGTATATTATTACTTGTACAGCCAATGCCTATAATCTTATGAAAATTTCAGATATATCAACTAATGGAGAGGAGACGAGTATAACGATATCTAATAATATAGATTCTTCTATAGGCAAAGGTGGTTATGTTGGTAAGTATGAGCTAGATATATATTATATACGCGATACAGGTAGACTTGATAAGTTAGGTAATAAAATTTATTCATTATATCTTTATATTAGAGATAGTTCTTCTAGAGGGATGTCATATGAGCTTATAGATGGAGTAAGCAATTTAAAAATAGCGTATGTAAAAACTGAAGATGTTTCACAGGGAAGTAATATAAACTGGAGTAGTATCAGTTCTGCAACTAGGCTGGATAAGAATGTTTCGGGTTTGAAGTTATCTTTTGATATTAATGGACAAACATATAATAGAATTATTCCGATAAATGTTAATTAAATATTCAAAAATACAAAAAGGTTCAGCCTTAACTTATGTGCTAATAATAGCTTTTGTTTTAATGATAGTTATTTCAGGAGCTTCTTATATAAGTAGATTAAATACTCTTTCGGGCTTAGGATTGGATGATTTACTTTCATCAAAATTTTCAGTTGATAGTTATTTAGAAAACTATCTAGGAAATAACTCTACAGTTCAAAATGTTGATGAAACAAAAGGTGGTTTTCGCTACCAGATAACCAAGATTGCGTCTGGTAGTACAATAGCTTTGGGGCCATTTATTAGTGGAGATGTTTATTCAGATGAGCCTGCGATAGCTAAAGTAGATAAGTTTGCATATAAGGTATTTAATGATGATTCAGATGCAAAACTTATTGGGTCTAGAGAGTTCTTGTATAGTACTTCAGTTTTTAAGGATATGACTAAATATTCTCAGTATGATAATAGTTTGATACCAGTTAATGTTCCTTTCATAAATACAAAATTTTTATCTAGCGATGAAAAGGATTTGAGATTAAGTAATAATTCTCTTATTGATTCTGAGGTTGGTTTTATAGGAGCTTTCGAGATTGATGGTACAACTATTAGTTTTAAGTCTAGAGTTGGAGGTTCGTTTGATCTGACTTTGCCTGAAGGAGTTAGTAATATTAGTTCACTGAGTGTGGGGTGGAATTTAGTTAATGGTAGCTGGACTATGTATATGGCTATTGTTATTAACGATGGGTTAGAGCTTTATACTTCATCAACAGCCTTAAGTACCTTGGTTCAAAATTCAGAGCAAGCAAAAACTGATTTATCAAATTGGATAATTAGAACTGACTTTACTAATAACTCAATAAGAAACTTAGCTTGGTCTAATACGCCGGCTCCAATATTATCAATTTTTAGTGAAAATTCTGCATCTCATTGGGAGTATTATCAAGTGAACCTTGAGAATAATTCTTTAGCGGAGAAAATAGGTGAATGCCCTAGTACTGTTTCAGAAAGCTATGGAATACAGACTTCTTCACAACGTACGATGGATTCATTAAATTCAGTAGCTATCATAATAAATAATGTAAATGCTTTAGCTAGTGACAATATGAATGGACTAACTATCAACGGCGTTAGTTATCCAGTTATTAGTAAATACCATTCATCAAACTATAATAAGCTACCATTAATAATGATGGTTGATGGTAGTAGTTATATATATGGAATGGTTAATTCTACTAATCTTGATCATGATGGGAATATTGATTTTTTCACTTATGATGTGTTTGCTGCTAATCAAGTTTTTGATTCTATAGATATCGCTACTGTAGGTTCTATAAACTATAATGGTGAAATCACAAAGTCAGTTATAGTAAGATTTGGATATATATTTTTAATAACAGATAAGAAAATATATATGATTGGTACTGATAGTAGTAATAATATTTCTTTGGCTGAAGATCCTATAAATATTGGGGTTGATGATCAAAATATACAAATATTGTTTGATGAAGATAGAAAACAAATTTATGCAATGCCAAATGCGATGGAGTGTGATTTAGGATTAGAAACTGAATGTGGTGTGGAAAAAAGGATATATTTCTCAAAAGATTTTTCAGACATATTAAATCCGGTTAGTGGACTTTTCTATATTAGAGACTCTGTAAACGTTTGATACTTAATAGTTATAGATACTTAATTTTATGTGGTAATATGAATTTTAAAGTTATTCCTAAACTTATTATTAATGTTTTCAAAATCTTTTGGTAGTGTATTGTTAATTATAGGTACAACTATAGGGGCTGGTATGCTTTCTTTACCTCTTATAGTTGCCTCATGTGGCTTTTTTACAGCAATAGTTTTATTGATAATGTCATGGAGTGTAATGTATTTAATGGCATTGAAGCTATTAAAAGTATGCTCTGAGTATCCATTAGGGGTTAATTTCACAACTATGATGGAATCGCGTTCTTCTAGAGCATATCAATTGTTTTTTACGATTGTATATATGCTACTTTTATATTCATTAATGTCGGCTTACACGACTCAGGGATCTAGCCTTATTGAAGCTATAGGACAAGCTGCTTCAAAAGATACTTCATCTGATATGAATACAGCAGTTAGTGCAATTATCTTTATTCTGATTTTTAGCTCATTTATGTATAGTTATAAGATTAGTGATTATGCAAATAGAACATTTGTATTTTTAAAACTGGTATTTTTTATTTTGTGTTTGGGATGGATGGTTGTATATATTAATCCAGACTATTTGAAAGTAACTCCATTATCTATACTGGCTTTAGTATTTGCGTGGCCAACTCTTTTACCATCATTTGGTTTTCAAAATATTATTCCGGTTTTATATGAATATCAGGAGGGTGATATAAATAGTATTCGTAAGAGTATACTTATAGGTAGCCTTAGTGTTCTATTCATATATATATTGTGGTTACTTTTATGTTTAGCCTTGATTCCTCAGGCTGGGGAGCATAGTTATCAAAGTATTTTTGGTAATGGTAATAGCTTAGGGGATTTTGTGGCTGAAATAAAAATGATAACTAGTTCGGCAACAATACAATTATTTTTAAATGTATTTGTTAACGTGGCGATTATTACATCATTTTTATGTGTTGGAATATCACTTATGCATTATATAAGAGATATTTTCTCAAGATTTAATAGGAAGATAAATCATATAAACGTTAGTTTATTGACTTTTATTCCACCATTGATATTTACAATATTCTATCCAAAAGGGTTTATCCTTGCTTTGCAATATGCAGCTATATTTGCAGTGATCGTATTTGTATTCACACCAATGCTTCTAGATAAAGAAAATAAAATAAGATTGCCAAATATGTATGCTGCAATATTAGGAGGATTGGTAATTGTTTGTCAAATTATCAGCTTAGCTTTTACAATAAATCCATTTGCGAACTTTTTTTAGGCGTTTCTTTTAATATAATGTTTAGAACTCTTCTTAAAGGCTCAGCAGCTCCCCAAAGTAGTTGATCACCAACTGTGAAACAATGAAATATATCATCAGCTATTAGAGATTGCTTGATACGACCTATAGCTATATCTAACGTTCCTGAAGTTGCTTGAGGAGTTAAGTTTTTTAAAGTGTCTTCTTTATTGTTTTCAACGACTTTAACCCATTCGTTACCTTTAGATATTTTTTCTTGGATCTCTTCAATAGTTAGTTTTTTCTTTAGTTTTATTGTAAGTGCTTGAGAGTGAGATCTTAGGCTAGGAACTCTTACACAAACTCCATCAACAGGGATATATGTTTTAGTAGCAAGTATTTTGTTAAGTTCAGTAGCAGCTTTATATTCTTCTTTAGTTTGTCCATTCTCCATAGCAACATCTATCCAAGGTAGTAGATTGTATGCTAGGGTTTGAACAGTTTTTTCCTGAGGAATTAGTGAAGCATTTTTTGACAATTCTCTTAGTGTCTTTTCTCTAGTTAAGATGTCTTTGTTTGCATCATCTTTTTCATTTAAAAGTTTAGTTTGTACCAGTAACTCTTGCATAGCCGCTGCACCAGATCCTGAGATAGCTTGGTAAGTGCTAGAGTTAACCCATTCAACTAAGTCTTCCTTTAATAGACCAGATATTGCTAATGACATTAAACTAACAGTACAGTTACTTCCAATAAAATCTTTCTTACCACTTTGTATAGCTTTTACAATTTGATCATGGTTAAGAGGATCTAAAACTAAAGTACTATCTTTCTCTAAGCGTAAAGCAGATGCAGCATCTATCCAAAACCCTTTCCAGCCAGAAGCTCTAAGTTTTGGATATATTTCTTTTGTGTACTCTCCACCTTGGCAACTTAGAAGAATATCCATCTTTCCTAATTGCTTAACATCATTAGCATCCTGTAATAGTCCATATTTTTCTATGAAACCTGAACCTTTTTGCCCTACTTGCGAAGTTGAAAAGAAAGTTGGTGCGATATTATCAAAATCTTTTGACTCAACCATTCTAGACATTAAAACAGAGCCGACCATTCCTCGCCAACCAATAAAACCTACTTTAAGCATAAAAATCCCCATAATTCTTAGTGATAAAATTTACTGTTAAAGTATAATACAAAACTAGCTAATTTTATATTTGTTAAACATAAGAGTGTGAGTATGATAGTACATAAGTTTGGTGGGAGTAGTCTTGCTACAGCAGAAAAAATAAAAAATGTTTCTAATATTGTAACTTGTAAAGATGAGGCTATAGTTGTTTCAGCATCTGCAAAAACAACTAGAAACCTGCAGAAAAGTATAGACCAAGCTATAGCTGGACAAGATTATGATGAAACTATTAATTTAATTTTTGATCACCATAATGAAATTATTAAAGAACTAATGCCAAATGATGAGGATTTAAGTTCATTAATACTTACAGACTTGCGTAATATAAAACATATTCTAAGTACAATGACTATTACAGGTTTTTGTGCAGACAGCTTAAGATTTTTCATTTTAGGCTTTGGAGAAATCTGGTCAGCTCAGATTTTAGCAGCATACTTAAAGTCAAAAGGTGAAAACTCATATTTTATTGATGCTTCAGAATGCTTGATTGTTAACGATAGCAATTATCCAGTTGCAGTTAATTGGCAGGTAAGTTTAGAGAAACTTGAAGCTATCATAGAAGCTAATCCAGCCGATGTGTATGTAATCACTGGTTTTATTGCTCAAAATAAGTATGGAAAGAGAACTATTCTAGGCTTAAATTGTAGTGATTATTCAGCAGCAATATTTGCAAGGCTTTTACAGTCAAGAAAGCTATATATTTGGACAGATGTTGCAGGTGTATATAGTGCTAACCCACAAGTAGTACCAGAAGCAAAACCTCTTACTAAATTAACATATAAAGAAGCTTTAGAGCTCGCGTATTTTGGAGCATCAGTTGTACATCCTCTTACTATTGCGCCTATGGCTTTAGAGAATACTCCTATATATATAAAGAGTAGTTATACACCAAATGAAGAAGGTACAAAAATAAGTGCTGAAAAAGATGAAGATCAAGGACTTATTAAAGGTTTAACAAGTGTGCCTAATGTTGCTATTGTTCGAGTCCAAGGTGCTGGCATGATAGGCGTTTCAGGTATTTCAGTTAAGGTTTTTGGAGCTTTAGAAAAAGCTAAAGTTTCTGTGATGATGATATCTCAGGCAAGCTCGGAATATTCAATATGTTTTGCAATTGATAGTTCTGATGCTGATAAAGCAACAGAAGCTTTAAGAACTGAGTTTGAAAGAGATATAAAAAGTAATCTTATCGAAGAGATAGTGGTTGAAAAGCATTATTCTTTAATTACAGCTGTTGGTGAAGGTATGAAAGCTAAGACTGGATCACTAGCAAAACTAGTTAATTCACTTAAATTGGCAAACATAAATATTCATGCTATTGCTCAGGGCTCATCTGAAAGAAGTGTGACTTTTGCAGTCAAAGCAGAAGATGAAAATCGTGGTGTTCAAGCTATGCACCGTCACTATAACACTGTAAGTGATGATATTGCTATTGCGATAATAGGAGCTGGAAAAATTGGTAAAGCTTTTATTAAGCAAATGAAACAAACTTATGAAAGTTGGTATGCTAAAGGTGTAAATTTAGTCCTTATTGGAGTAACTAACTCTAAAGGGATGAGAATTGTTTATGAAAATCTTTTATTCGATAATATAGATAATCTGTTAGTTGAAAAAACAGAACCAGTTAATTTAGAGAAATTGGCTGACTTTATGTCTCGTGCATCTGCTACTAAGAAAATTATTATAGATGCTACAGCTAGTGAAAATGTTTCTAAAAGCTATATTAAGTTTTTACAGAAAGGATTGAGCGTTGTAACTCCTAATAAGTATGCTAATTCAGGTAATTATGAATATTATCAAGAACTAAGAAAAGCAGCTAATTTAAATGGAGCAAGTTTTTTATATGAAACGAACGTTTGTGCAGGCTTACCACTTATAAACACATTGCAAAATATGGTTGAGAGTGGAGATGATGTTAAATCTATTAGAGGTATTTTTTCAGGAACATTAAGTTATTTATTCACGCAATTAAATAATGGTGTAGTTTTCTCTGATGCTGTTAAGATGGCATATGATGCAGGTTATACAGAACCAGATCCTAGACAAGACTTATCGGGTATGGATGTTGCAAGAAAAACTACAATCTTAGCAAGAGAAATAGGTTTAAATATAGGTTTAAATGATCTGGTTATAGAGAACTTAGTCCCAGAAGAACTAAGAGAGTGTAGTGTAGAAGAATTTTTTGAAAAACTTCCTACATTTAATAATCAGATAATGAAGCAGATTGAAAATAAAAAACAAAATCTTGCAGGAGTTCATTATGTTGGAACTATCGAAAATGGAAGTGCTAATGTAGGTATCCAAGCGTACGATGAAGGTAGTCCGTTTGCTAATGTAAAAGGCACTGACAATATAGTGATGATAACTACTGAAAGATATACTCAACCTATGGTTATCCAAGGTGCAGGTGCCGGTGTTCAAGTTACAGCAGCTGGTGTTTATGCAGATGTTATAACTGTAATAAGAGAAAAGTAATAATTTATGAAACTCGCTAACATAAGTTCATCTAAAGCTTTTGCTCCAGCAACTAGTGCAAACTTTGCAGTTGGATATGATCTTTTAGGTTTTGCTATAGATGGAGTGGGAGATACTATAGAGCTCAAAAAAAGAAATGATTCTAAGCTGGTTATAAAAGAAATAATAGGAGTAGCAGGGGCCGATAAACTTCCTTTTGACAGTGAAAAAAATGTTGCAACAGCCGTTATTAAAAAATTTCTTTCAGATAAAAGTATTGATATTGGTTTTGATGTTTATATTAACAAAGGTATAACGCTTGGTTCGGGTATGGGAGGTTCAGCGGCTTCTTCAGTTGCTGCGCTAGTAGCCATGAATGCATTCTTTGAAGAACCATATTCATATGATGATTTGATTGATTATGCTATATATGGTGAAAGCCTTATATCTGGGTCTTTTCATGGTGATAATGCTGTACCGTGTATGTTTGGTGGTTTAGTATTGTTACAAAGCTCAAAACCATGCAAAAAAATAGATCTACCAATTGTAGATTGTAATGTTGCTATTGTTTGCCCAGATCTTTCAATAGAAACAAAAAAAGCTAGAGAACTCTTAAAAGAACCATATGATTTGTCTACAATTGTTGAACATAGCTCTTGTTTGGCATCAGTTATAAGTGCTTTATATACTCATAATATAGATCTATTGGGCGAAAGCTTGAAGGATGTACTTATTGAGCCAAGAAGAGCAGGGTTGATAACTGGGTTTTATGATGTTCAGAAAGCTGCTAAAGATGCTGGAGCTATTGCATGTGGGATATCTGGCTCTGGACCGACTATGTTTGCTTTGGTTAAAAAAGAAGATAATGTTGATGCAGTTGTTAATGCTATGAGAAACAAATTTAATGAGTTTAGTTTAAGCGCTGATAGCTGGATTAGTGCTATGAGCAAGAAAGGCGCATACTTATTAGAGAAAAAATAATAAAGGTAGAAGAATGAATTTTATTAGTACTAGAGGTAATAATATCAAGGTTTCATTAAGTGAAGCTATGCAGTCTGGACTAGCTCCTGATGGAGGATTATTTGTTCCAGAAAGATTTCCTACAGTTGATTGGAAAAGCTTTGAGAAGGGTATGAGTTATCCAGAATTTGCTGCAAGTATGTTAAAAGAGTTCTTTGAAGGAGATGAATTAGAGCCTTTTTTACATAAAATTTGTCAAAATGCTTTTACATTTCCAGTACCAGTAAAAAGGCTAAATAAAAACACCTCTATTTTAGAACTATTTCATGGTCCAACTTTATCATTTAAAGATTTTGGAGCTAGATTCTTAGCAAATTGTTTAAGCTTCATTGAAAGTGATAAACCTTTTACTATACTTGTTGCTACTTCAGGAGATACTGGATCTGCTGTGGCAGCAGCGTTCTATGGGAAGAGGAATATTAGAGTAGTAGTTATGTTTCCTAGAGGAAAGATATCTAAAAGACAAGAAAGACAAATAACTTGCTGGGGTGATAATATTCAAGCTGTTGAAGTTGAAGGAGTATTTGATGATTGTCAGGCTTTAGTTAAAGAAGCTTTTAGAACACCCTGGTGGACAGAAAGAACAAAACTAAATACTTCAAATAGTATAAATATTGGACGTTTATTACCGCAATCAACTTATTATGCTTATACATCATGGCAGTATTATTTGGAAACAGGTAAAAAAGCAAATTATATAGTACCTTCTGGCAACGTTGGTAATATTACAGCAGCTTTTTGGGCTAAAGAGATGGGTTTCCCTATAGATGAAATATCTATGAGCTTAAATGCGAATGATACAATTGTAGATTATTTAGATACTGGTAAGTTTAGTCCAAGAGCAAGTGTTGAAACCTTAGCAAATGCAATGGATGTTGGTAATCCTAGTAATTTTGAAAGGCTACTGTATTTATTAGGAGACTATGAGAGTTTTAGAAAAAATGTAAAAGCTGTTTGTGTCTCTGATTTTGAGATTATAGAAGAAATAAAACAAGTATATGATCAATATGGTGAGATTATCTGTCCTCATACTGCGACAGGATTTGTTGCTAGAAGCCAATATGATAGTGATAAAGATTACATAGTTGTATCAACAGCACATCCTGCTAAATTTGAATCTGTTATTGAACCTATATTAAATATTAATGTACCTCCAACAGAAGCATTGCAAGAGCTTTTAGATAGAGAGCAACATAAGGTTACAATTACTAAATCTATGGATGAACTTTGTGAAGTTTATAGATTGCAAAAATAAACCCTAAGTGAATATTTATTTACCCTATATTCTAATTGTCTTATCTTTATTACTCTTATGGAAAAAAGAGCTTCGACCAGTAAGTATCATAATTTTTTCAGTTTCTATTGTGTTTGCTTTGAATGTGGGAATAGTTAAACCATTAGGTCTTATATCTATATTTCTAGTATTTATTTTTTCTTTTGGATTAAGAGAATCTTATACAAAAACTTTGATACATGTTCCTATCACGATATTAGCTTTTATATTTTTATTGCTTTTGTCTGCTCATGTAATACCAGGATTTAATAATCTAAAGTTATTAAATAATGTTTACATATCAAAAGATGCTATACCTTTTTCATTGTATCTTAATTATGATTCGATAGTGTCAGCATATGGTCTATTATTATTTTCTGTTCAAATAAAGCTAGCAAAATTTAAAGAGCTGCCTTTAATCATTAGATCAGGACTATTTTATGGTTTAATAAGTATAGTCATTTTAATTCCGATAATTTTTGCTCTTGGTTTTGTACATTGGGATGTTAAATTAACAAAGATAACTTTATTGTTTGCTATTGTTAATCTTATTTTTACATGTATATCAGAGGAGATATTCTGGAGAGGTTTTGTTCAAAATAGTATAGCTAAGTATAGTAGTAGCATCATTGCTGTGCTGATTACCTCTATTTTATTTGCAGTGATTCATATTGTTTTTGCAGGAGTAAACTTTGCTATATTAGCTTTTGTGGCAAGCTTAATTTATGGATTTAGTTATGTAAAAACCAAGAGATTAGAAGTGAGTATAATTTGTCATTATTTTGTTAATATGGCCCAATTTATATTTGTAACTTATCCTATATTAAAAAGTGCTTGGATAGTTTAATGTATGGTAAATAATTTCTGTGGATAGCTTTTTGGTGCTATTCTTATGGTTATATTTAAAAAATTAGCTTTATTAGTGGATAGTATAATTAAAACCACAGTCGCAATAATTGGAGCGGGGCCATCTGGCTCTGTAGCTGCAGCATTATTGGTAAAAAAAGGTTATCAGGTTGTAATTCTAGAAAGAAGTGTTTTTCCAAGATTTTCTATAGGAGAAAGCTTATTGCCTCAATCTATGGAATTCTTGGAAAAAGCGGGGATGTTTGATGAACTAGCCCAGGAACCAAGTTTTCAATATAAAGATGGTGCTGCATTTAATAATGATAAATTATCAACTGTAGTAGATTTCACTAAAAAGTTTAGTAAGGGTTATGGAACGACTTACCAAGTTCGCCGAGATAAGTTTGACAAGATTTTGGCCGATAAGTGTGAGAATCTTGGTGTGAAAATATATTATCAAACAGAAGTTAAAGAAGTAAAACAAAAACAAGAGTGTGTAGAATTAAAAGTCTTAAGCTTACCAGATTCAAAATATTTCACTATTAAAGCAGATTTTATATTAGATGCTAGCGGCTATGGGCGTGTATTACCTCGTCTTTTAAACTTAGAGTATCCTTCAGAATTTCCGGTAAGGAAAGCATGCTTTTGTCATATTCAAGACAATATTTTAGATAAAAAATATGATCGAGATAAGATTTTAATAAGCGTACACCCAGAGCATAAAGATATTTGGTATTGGCTAATACCTTTTGCTGATGGTAAAGCATCTATAGGAGTTGTTGCTAGAGAAGAGCAATTACAAAATTCTGATAATGATAATAATGAAATCTTATGGCGTCTAATTTCCGAGATGAAACATTTGAATCATTTATTAAAAAATGCAGAGGTTGTTAGTGAGGTGCAGAGTATTTCAGGCTATTCTGCTAATGTTAAATCATTGCATGGCGAGCGTTATGCTCTATTAGGCAATGCAGCAGAATTCTTAGATCCGGTGTTTTCATCAGGCGTGACTATCGCTGTTAAATCAGCGTACCTAGCTGTAGAGGTACTTGATAGACAGTTTCAAGGAGAAATTGTTGACTGGGAAGAGGAGTTTAGTGAACCTTTGTCTAAGGGAGTTGAAGTTTTTAAAACATTCGTTAGATTTTGGTATGATGGTGGTTTACAAGATGTTATATTTAAACAAAAAACAAGTGCTAAAATAAAAGCTATGATTAGCTCCATATTAGCAGGCTATGCTTGGGATGAAAGTAATCCCTTTGTTACTAATAAGGCAAGAAGGCTGCAAACCTTAATCGAGCTATGTCGAGAGTAGTCTTGACATAGCTGACTTTAAAGCATTCTTTCTAAAATTTTATCTTTGTTTATAAAATGATAAGTCGTCCCAATCATATGTAAAATTATACAAGTAATTAATACATAAATGGTCGTTGTATGGACATCCCATAAGAAATGAGAAACTGATTTTATTAGCGGAACTGGTAAGGATACGTTTAATCCCCAAAATGGTACAGGATAGTGTGCAAAAGAACTAGATAACCAGCCGGATAAAAGCATTGTGAAAACACTAGCATAAAGCATAAAGTGAATAAATTTAGCAAAAACAAGTTTAGGTAGAGCTATCTTAACTTCATAATCAGGCTTATGCATTTTTGTGAAACGCCAAATAAGACGAAAAGTCATTATTATCAAAAGAGTTATCCCAAAAGATTTATGAAACCATATCACGGAATAATTATCTGTGAAAGATGCAGTAAACCCTAAACAGATCATTGTAAATATAAGTATTACACTAATCCAGTGTAGGAGTTTTGAAGTTAAATCATATTTATACATTTTTTTAGAAAAATAAATTAATCATTAAAAATGAATTATGAATAATAATTTATATAAAGACAAATGAAAAAATACCAACTGATAATTTTTTTCCAAAGGTATATAATTAGACTTTATAAAATATATAAAATTTAAAATGTTCTTCTAATTATGAGATTTGTTGATGAAGTAGTAGTTAAATTACAGGCTGGCAAGGGCGGTAATGGATGCGTTAGCTTCCGTAGAGAAAAATATGTTCCCAGGGGTGGTCCAGATGGTGGCGACGGTGGACATGGAGGTAGCATTTATTTACAAGCAGATGAAGGTGTAAATACTCTTATAGACTATAGATACAAAAGAGAATATCAGGCAGAAAATGGACAGGCTGGTATGGGTAGAAATTGCTATGGAAAAGCAGGTGATGATTTATATCTTGTAGTTCCTGTAGGTACAAGCGTCTTTGATATCGAGACTGATATAAAGATGGGTGAAGTATTAAAGCATGGGGAAATCTTTAAAATAGTCTCTGGCGGGAAAAGGGGTATAGGAAACGTACATTTTAAGAGTAGTACAAACCAAGCGCCAAGAAAGTTTACTTTAGGTGAAGAGGGTGAGTATAAAGAAGTTAGGTTAGAGCTTAATTTATTAGCAGATGTTGCCCTTTTAGGTTTACCAAATGCAGGTAAATCAACCTTAATAAGATCAGTCTCGGCAGCTACTCCTAAAGTAGCAGACTATCCTTTTACAACAATGTATCCTCATTTAGGAGTCGTCAAAGTAGGCGTTGATAGTTTTGTAATGGCAGATATTCCTGGAGTTATAGAAGGTGCTGCAGAGGGTGCTGGGCTAGGTCTAAGATTTTTAAAGCATTTAACAAGAGCTAGATGTGTGTTGCATGTGGTAGATATTTCACCATTTGATAATTCTGACCCAGCAGAAAACTATTTTGCAGTTGAGAAAGAGTTAAAAAAATATAGTGAAGAACTTTACAATAAACCAAGACTTTTGGTTATGAATAAGATTGATCTATTGGCTGATGAAGTTGATTCTAAATGTCAGGAGTTTTTGGAAAAAATAGGTTGGCAAGGAAAACAATATTATAAAGTATCGGCTTATATGAAGAAAGGTACAGAAGAGTTGGCAAAAAGCTTAAATGAATTTTTAACTAAAGAAGAATAGCGTGTTATTCCTATGAAAATAAGAAATCTTTTATTTGGTTCGCCAATTCCTAGTGCAGACCAGCAAGAACAAAAATTAGGTTTATTTTCTGGTTTTGCAATACTTTCGTCTAATGCATTATCATCTATTGCATATGCAACAGCAGAAATTTTTATAGTACTTGCAGCAGCAGGTGCTACAGCTATAGCCCAGTATTCGTTAGAAGTTGGTTTAATGGTGGTATTGTTGATACTACTTATGGGATTTTCTTATGCTCAAGTAATAAGAACTCATCCAGAGGGTGGGGGATCTTATTCTGTTGTCAAAACTAATTTTGGTGAAAGAACCTTATTATTAACAGCGGCATCTCTAATTATTGACTATATATTAACAGTAGCTGTATCTGTATCGACAGCTACATTTGCAATAAGCTCGGCCTTTCCTATATTTCTTAAATACACGGTTGAGATTTCTCTAATTTTATTAGTAATCATTATGATAATAAACCTTAGAGGAGTTAGATCAACAGCTAAAGCTTTTGTATGGCCAACCTATATGTTTGTTATAGCTATATTAGTTATGATTTTGATAGGGATGTATAAGTACTATACAGGGACGCTGGAGTTTTTTAGTTATTCAGAGGCATATATAGAACATATTCAAAATACTTCTACAGTTTTAACAATTACATTGATACTTAGGGCTTTTTCATCAGGTAGTTCTGCTTTAACAGGTATTGAATCTTATGCCAATGGGATAGCAACTTATCAGTTTCCTATAATGAAAAAAGCAATTTTAGGTTTAACTCTTATGATTGTTTTATCTGTGGTAATGTTTTCAGGAGTTACATTCTTAGCAGCAAAGATGCAGATATTACCTCAGCAGGCGGAAAGTGCTTTATCTCAAGTTGGGCATATGATCTTTGGGGATGGAGTAGCATATTATTTTTTACAAGCTTCGACTTGTTTAATATTGCTTATGGCAGCAAACACTTGTTTTACTGGATTTCCTAGGCTTGCAGCTATTATAAGTAAGGATGGTTATTTGCCTGAGCAGTTACAAAAATTGGGTGATAGATTAGCATTTAAAAATGGAATTATTTTATTAACTATCTTATCAGGTATATTAATAATTGTTTTTAATGCGAATGTTACAGATCTTATACCATTATATGCTTTTGGTGTGTTTGTTGCTTTTACTCTTTGTCAGGCAGGCCTTATAAAGTTTTGGTACAACAATAAGAGATATTATAAAAGTTGGGGATTAAGAGCATTTCTAAATACTGTCGGGTGTATAGCAACATTCGCAGTTGTTATAACTATTGTAGAGAGTAAATTCTTTGAGGGTATTTGGATAGTTATTGCAGTAACTCCAATGATTATGTTTGTGCTTTATAGAACAAAGAAACACTATGATATAAGAGAAGCTAATTTAGCCTTAAGTATAGATGAGGCTGTGGTTGGAGCTTCAGTAAAAGGTTTAGTTAAGCCTAAAATAGTTTTATTAGTATCTAGAATACATAGAGGAACAATAGAGGCGCTTCAACTTGCTAGAAACTTATCTAATGATATTACACCAGTTTATGTATCTTCTGATGAAGAGAAAATTAGTCAAATTAAATATCAATGGAAGAACTTAGGTTTTGATGAAAAGCTTTTAGTTTTAAGACCCGTTTACAATTCATTTATAGCACCAGTATTACAGACATTACGTAAAAATGACTTGAGAGAGGCTGAAAGGGGTTATTCTGTAGTTATTATTCCTGAAGTTGTTAATACAAAGTGGTGGCACTTTTTATTACATAATCAGAACTCTAGGATGTTAAAAATGGCAATCGCAGCAATGGATAGGAAGGATAAGAAATCGGCAACAAGAGTCGTAATATCTGTACCTTATAAGGCTGATTAATGAAAGATTTTTTCAAAAATTATTGGCTTATCTCATCGCCTTTTTGGAAAACTAAAAGTGGCTTTATAGCTATTATCTTATTGATGATTTGTACTGTTTTTGAATTTTCTAGCGTTGGTTTAAGTGTTTATTTAAACAGCTGGAACGTTGATTTTTATAATGCTATTCAAGAGTATGACAAAGAACTTTTGATTCACCAGTTGATTATTTTTGTAGTAATAATTTTCTTTATGCTTCTTAATGGTTTTTTAGCATATTTTATTGGTCAGTATTTTACAATATTTATGAGAAAGCCTTTGACTGAATACTATGTTAAGAATTGGCTAGGTACAAAAAGTTATTTAAAGGACTCAAAATCATATGATAATCCAGAGGAGAGGATTAGTTATGATATTCAACAGTTTATAACTTTATCAAAATACTTTTTTCTAGGAACAATTCGTAGTATCTCATCATTTATTTCATTTTCAATAGTATTATGGGGTTTATCGGGAATTTTATCTTTTTCTTTACATGGTACTGAATTTAAAATTCATGGTTATTTATTTTGGATAGCGATTACCCTCGGTTTTACAAATATGTGGTTAGTTTTTAAGGTTGGTAGTCCTTTAAAACAGCTTTTATATAACCAACAAAAATATGAAGCAGATTTTAGATATAAATTATCTGTAGTTAGAAACAATAAGGCTTCTATTTATGATAATCAATCTGAAAAAAGGGAGTATTTAACTTCTAGAAGAAACTTTAGTTCTATCGTAAGAAACTTTTACAGTGTAACATTTAGACAAGCTAAAATAGACATTGTGTCAACTTTCTTTACTCAGATATATGCTATTTTAGGTAGTATATTAGCTCTTCCAAGATATTTTGCTAAAGAGCTTAGTTTGGGGCAGATGATGCAAGTGAATTCGGCTTTTATGCAAGCAATATTTCCAATGCTATTCTTTGTATATTCTTATGATAATTTAGCTGAATTAAGAGCTAATATTACCAGACTTTCTGAGCTTAAAAGATCTATGGATGAAGATGCTAAAGAAGAGCGATTAAGGATAATTAATCCTGAACAAAAAGAATTATTAAAACTGGATGATGTTTCAATAATAAGACAAGTAGATACTTTGCTGGAAGGATTAAGCTTTTCTTTATTTGAAGCAGATACTTTATTTATACATGGAAGAAATGGATTGGGTAAAACTAGTTTATTAAGGGTTATAAATGGACATAGTGACTTTTTTCATGGAGAGATTATCTTTAATAAATTTCCCAAAATTTTATTTTTAGCACAAAAGCCTTATTTCCCAGAGGATGATTTTAAAAGAGCTATTTTTTATCCATTTTTTACAAATATTCCATCAGATGAAGAATTTAAAGAGATTTTAGATACTTTAGAGTTAAGCTGTTTGAAAAAATTTATAGGTACGAAATATGATTGGAGAAATATTTTATCGACTGGTGAACAACAGAAATTACGCTTTTGTAAAATATTTATTAAGAAATATGATTTAGTTTTATTAGATGAGGCTACTTCAAATGTTGATGCAAAATCAGAAGAAAAAATATATCAATTAATGAAAGAAAAGCATATGGCATTTATTACAGTTAGTCATAATGAAAGAGCAAGAAAATTCCATTCTAAGATATTAGAGTTACAGCAGTTTAATTAATAAGTAAGTGAACTATGATACTTGCAAAATATCCGATAGCTATTACCCAAGTCCATTTTAAATGTCCCATGAATGTATATTTGCCTTTAGATTTACCCATAACAGCAACACCAGCAGCCGAACCTATGGATAATAAGCTTCCACCAACGCCAGCAGTTAGGGTTACTAATAGCCATTGAGAATGCTCCATAATAGGGTGCATACTCAATACAGCAAACATTACAGGGATATTATCAACTACAGCTGATAGTATTCCAATTATTGTGTTTGCTTGAGTGTGTGCTGAAAATAAATTTGGAGCTATTGATTGCATATCAGTATAAATATATTGAGAAGCAATTCCTAGATAACCTAGAGTTGCTAAACCTTGTACAGCAACTAGAATTCCATAGAAAAACAATAAAGTATCCCATTCAGCATTTTTTATATTTTGAAAAATATCAAAGGCATGAGGATGCATTTTATGTGCATGAGGTATATCTTTGTTTTCTCTTATTAGTTTTCTACCATATAAGTAGTCAAATATCATTACATATCCAAGGCCAGTCATCATTCCTAAAGCAGGAGGTAAGTGTAATAAATGTTCAAATGCTACAGCTGTTGCAATGGTTAGGATAAATAGAATTATTATAACTATAGCGCCTCTTTTAAACTCAACCTTTTCTTCGATAATGGTTTGAGCCTGCATTTTTGGTAAAAATATGCTCATTATAATTGCGGGCACTAAGAAATTTACAAGTGACGGAATAAAGATTGCAAAAAACTCTGTGAACTTAACTGCACCGGCTTGCCATACCATTAGTGTTGTTATATCTCCAAAAGGAGAGAAGGCACCACCTGCATTAGATGCTACAACAACGTTTACGCAAGCCATGGTTATAAATTTCGTATTATTTTTACCTATAGCAAGAACTACTGTACTCATTACTAGAGCTGTAGTTAAGTTATCAGCAACTGCCGATAGAAAAAATGAGATTATACCTGTTAGCCAAAAGATAGTGAGGTAACCACAACCAGACCGTAATAGAATGCTTTTTAATTTATCAAATACATTTCTATCTTCAAGAAGGTTTATGTATGCCATAGCAACTACTAAAAATAATAATAGCTCTCCATACTCAACCATGATGTGATTGAAGTTTTCATTAACAATATTGCTTGCACCTGATTCTTTGCCAACTAAAGCAACTAAGATCCAGATTATTCCAGCTCCTATAATTACTGGTTTTGATTTGTTTAAATGAGTTACATCCTCTGTCATTACTAGAAGATAAGCTATTATGAAAACTAATACCGCTATTATTGCTAAAGTATGAGTAGTTGCATTCATAGTATTAGTACTAGACTCTCCAGCGAAAGAGAATATAGGAAGTAGAAACGAGATTAATAAAAACAGTATTTTTCTAGACATTATTTATATAAAAATATTTATTTGGAAACAATTATAACATTAAGATATTAGATTCTAATTATTTGTGATGTTAAATATTTACTATTTTGGTACAATTACAGCCCAATATTTTCAAATTTAAAATAATAATAATATTTTTAAGGAGGTTTTATGTGGAAATATTCGCCTCTTAAGACAGTTCTAATTCTGGGGCCAATGGTCTTTGCTTTTGCTTTAG
This sequence comes from Pseudofrancisella aestuarii, assembly GCF_003574475.2. Lineage (NCBI taxonomy): Bacteria > Pseudomonadati > Pseudomonadota > Gammaproteobacteria > Thiotrichales > Francisellaceae > Pseudofrancisella > Pseudofrancisella aestuarii. The sequence continues at coordinate 146,216 of NZ_QLIS02000002.1, forward strand.
CAATGGATGTTTATATGCCAGTTTTACCGGATATGAAAGAGAGTTTAAATACGACTCAGTCTATGGTTCAAGTAACGCTATCATTATTTTTAATAGTTACCGGCGTTGGACAGTTGTTTTTAGGACCTTTGTCTGATCAGTTTGGTAGATTTAAAATAATGCTTTTATCTACATTATTGTTTTTACTAGGTTCATTGCTTTGTGCTCTTTCACCAAATATAGAATCTCTAATTGTATCAAGAGTGATTCAAGCATTTGGCTGTTGCGGAATGTCAGTAGTTGCTTTCGCAGTGGTTAGAGATGCGTATTCTGGTAAAAAAAGCTCAATGATCTATAGCTTTATAAACGCAATAATTTCTATTTCTCCTATTCTAGGCCCATTAATAGGAGTCATCTTGACCACATATTTTAGTTGGCAGTCAGCATTTGTGTTTTTGTCTATTTTGGCACTTTTTTCAGTCTTGATGACGGTTTTCTTCGTTAAAGAAAGCTTGCCTGCTGAGAGAAGGAAAAAAGTATCAATGACAATCTTTTCAAGATACCTAACTGTTACGAAATCATTACAGTTTTGGGCTTATTCTTTGACTGCAGTCTCGGGTATGTCTTCTTTCTTTATATTGTTTTCGATGACACCTTATATCATTAATTATCTTGGATACCCTATTTCGAAGATATATATAATGTTTGGTTTGGCTGGAGTGGCTTACTTAGTGGGTTCTATATTCTCTGGATTTATAGTAAATATACTTGGTGTCCGTCGAACAGCTCTTTTAGGTGTTGGATGTATTTTCTTTGCTGGAATATTATCATCTTTTGTATATTTCGTTTCTGGACTTAGTTTGTGGGGTTTTTTTGCACCATGTTTTTTTGCAACATTTGGCTGTGCTTTAACATCTGGTACAGGCGCTAGCGGAAGTATGGAGCCTTTTTTTGAAATAGCTGGAGTGGCTTCGGCTATGTTTGGCACATTAGAGTTTTCTATAAGTGGTCTAGTGGGAAGTGTTGCTATGCTATTTCCTGCAACAACAAATTTGCCTATAGCTATATCAATGTTAGTAATGTCTAGTCTGACTTTTATATTGTTACTAATATTAGGTAGGAGTGAAGAAAGTAGAGTATTAACTAAATAGTTGAGAGAATAGTATGTTTAGATCGTTTTGGGAATGGTATAAGGAAGGCTGGCAAAAAACAGTTGGAATGAGATACTTTGGAATATTTATTCTAGTTTTAATTATTATTTATCAAATGTTTTTTGCGGATTAAGCTCTTATTATTCTTGAGGAAGATTTCTAATTAATAAAGCAAATTTCATATCTTCAGGACTTACATCGTCAAACCTAATTTTTGCTTCATATCCGCTTCCTTTTGCTTCTTCCATATGATTTCCATCTTTATCAGTCATATTATCAAGAATAATTTCTCGACTACCAGAAGGAAGCATAAGCTCTATACTATCGCCTATTAATAGTTTGTTTCTAATATTGATAGATGCATAACCTGTATGTTCGTCAAAATTGGTAACTTCCCCAACAAATTGTTGAGTGATACTTCTAGAATCTGAATTGTCATATTTTTGATATTCATCATGTACATGACGACGGTAAAAACCTTCTGTATATCCACGGTGTGCAAGTCCTTCAAGCTTATCCATTAAAGTCATATCAAATGGTTTTCCAGCAATAGCATCTTTAATAGCTTGGTCATAAAGTTGAGCAGTTCTTGCAGCATAAAAGAAAGATTTTGTTCTACCTTCTATTTTAAAACAATCAATCCCCATTTTTGTTAGATACTCAACATGTTGAATAGCTCTTAGATCTTTTGAGTTCATGATATATGTTCCATGCTCATCTTCAAACATGGGATTATATTGACCAGGCTCTTTATCATTTTCTATTAACAGAACTTTATCTAAAGGCGTGCCAATACCAAGAGTAGGCTGTACAGGTTCATAATCACCCCAGTCATTTTGTTTTGCTTCAGCTATTTTGTAATTGTTTCTACAAGCATTATTGCAAACTCCTTGATTAGGATCTCTGTGACTATAATAGCCAGATAACAAACATCTACCAGAATATGCCATACATAAAGAGCCATGCACAAATGTTTCAATTTCTATTTCTGGGCAATGCTCTTTAATTTCAGCGATTTCTTCTAGGCTCAATTCTCTAGATAATACGACTCGCTTGATGCCCATTTTGTGCCAGAATTTTACAGTTTGATAATTTACAGCATTTGACTGTACAGAAAGATGTATTTCTTGATCAGGGAAATGTTCTCTTACTAGCATTATCATACCAGGATCAGACATTATCATAGCATCAGGCTTTAAAGCAATTACAGGAGCTATATCTTTTATGTATGTTTTAATTTTTGCATTATGTGGAGCAATATTATTTGCTAGCATAATTTTTTTGCCCATTGCATGAGCTTCAGTTATAGCTGTTTCCAGCACCTCTAGTTTAGAAAACTCATTATTTCTAGCTCGTAAGCTGTATCTAGGTTGTCCTACATATACAGCATCAGCACCATAAGCAAAAGCATACCTCATGGCTTTTAATGTTCCTGCAGGAGAGAGAAGTTCAGGTCTTTTCATACGTTTCCTCATTCTGTCTGAGATAATTTATTATAGTTATAACTAATTTAGCACTAATATTTTATACAGATGGATTCTATATATTTTTGCTTGCTTTTCCAACTGCTAAAGTGCACTAAGGTTTTCTTTGGCTAGCTATTATGTTATTATCTCGGCATAAAATTTGTTTTTAATATTTCAATCATTTTTCAAAGGATTTTTAGAATGGATTTTGAGTATGCAAAAGAGAATATGATTAAGCAACAAATTCTTCCTGAGGGTGTTCCATTAGGAAGATTAATAGATGCTATTCAAGATATTCCAAGAGAAAAATTTCTGCCAAAAGGGTTCGAAACTTTAGCTTATTCAGATTCAAATTTCACTATTGGTGGAAGGGAAATTAAGAATCCGATGGTTACAGCAAGGATATTAGATTCTTTAAATATTAAAGAAAATAGCTCAGTTTTGAAATTGGGATTAGAATGTGGCTATACTTTAGCTCTTATCGCAAAATTAGCCGAAACTGTTGATGTATTAGATTATAGTGAAGAAAGTTTAACTTTTATTAAAAGAAAACTTGCTTCTATCGGTCTTTATAATGTTGAGTTTAACAGTACAGAGTATTTAAAAGACATCCTTGATGAGGAAAGAACTTATGATTGTGTTTATATATCAAATACTGTTAGAGAGAAAGAGATAGATGAATCCTTGTTGAGGCTTTTAAAAGTTGGAGGCAGAATGTGTTTTATTGTTAAAACTGCTGTTTGTGATAAAGCTTTTTTAGTAACAAAAACATCAAAAGATGAATATAATAAAAAGTTCCTTTTTGATATTTACAATAAATAGATATATGAAAAAAACCTTATCATTCTTATTTTTAAGTTTTGTGTTTTCAAATGTTTTTGCAGCATATGAAAAGCCATTAGGCTCAGATGTTGCTAAAAATCCTTATAGTGTTGAAAAACAATATGCAAAAGCAGATGAAATAAGAGAGGGTAATAGTTTTTATAATTTAAAAAGTGTTGAGGATGTTGCTGTAGTAGATGATAAAGAAGAGAAGCAATATAGTTTAATAGAGATTTATAAACTTGCTGCAAAACATAATGCTGAATATCAATCAGCTCGCTCGACTTTTGCTGGAAATATGGAAACAGTACCAAAAGCTTTGGGTTATTTACTACCACAAATTGATTTTGGATATAACTTAAGAAGGGATAGGTATAATCAGTTTGGCGGTATAGTTAAAGATACATCGAATAACCTTATGATTAATGGTACACAAACACTTTTTGATTGGTCAAAATGGAAAACATTTACTCAAGCAATGTATTTACAGAAGTCTTATGCAATGATTTATGCAAAAGCTGAGCAAGATTTAATTATTAATACTGTTACAGCTTATTTTGAGCTTTTAAGAGCCCAGCAAGTATTGCAGTTTCAGTTTGCTAACGAAGCTTGGAATAAAAAGCTTTATATAAACCAAGAACAACAGTATCAGGCAGGAATAGTTTCATATGCGGATTTAAAAACAAGTGATGCTCAGTATAGAAAAGCTATTGCTAGTAGAGCAGATGCTCAAAAACAACTTATTCAAGCAAAAGCTACTTTGGCAAAACTAGTTGGTAAAAAGATTAATTCACTTTTATATGTTGCAAAAGGTACTGATTATTTTGGCCCTCCAGTTCCAAATGATGTTGAGTATTGGCTAGAAACCTCACAAAAGTATAATCTTGATATAGCTCAAAAAGCTTTTGCTTTCCAGGCAACAACTGAGGGTGTGGGGATAAAATGGGGTAACTTCTTTCCGAATGTTAATTTTGGGGGGGGATTAACTGCTTCATTTAATGACTATACAGGGTCTCCTCAAGAGTTAGTTCAGTTTCCAACAGACTATCAAATAGCAAATCTTCAAGGAAATGTTAATTGGAATTTATTAAGAGGTGGCTCTGATTATGCTCAATTGAAACAAGCTAGTTATGATAATCAAGCATCAAACTATACTCTTTTGCAAACTCAAAGGGAGGTTTATGCTGGAATTGTTGAATCTTTTGAAACAGTTAGGTTAGATGCAATAAGAATCCAAGCGTATGAAAAATCTGTTTATGCTGGTTTGGCGTCAGTAAAAGCTATTTTGGAAGGGTATCAGGCTGGAACGCAAACTATTGTGGATTTGTTGAACCGTCAAGCAATTTTAGTTGAAGCGCAGCTTGCTTTTGCAGGATCAATATTTAATTACGTTGAGCATTATGCTCAATTAAAACAACTGCAAGGTAGTCTTACTTATGAAGATGTTGAACAAATAAATACATCTTTAGGAAAAGAAAATATAATATCTGCAATAGCAGCCGAATAGTTGGATGGATAAAATTTATACTTTTATATTAAAAGTTAGTGACTTTGATATAGAAAAATCTTTTATTTATTTGCAAGAGCTTGATAAGTATAAAGACAGAAACATAATTTCACATCCGCAAAAACTTTTTTCTCAGTTAATTAGATATTTGGTTTTTAAGAGATTTTTTTCAATCTCTAACATAAAATTTAATCAATTAGAAAGTGGTAAACCAAATTTAGTAAATAGTAAATTAGATTTTAGTATTAGTCATACTACAAAATTCCTAATTATGTCTGTATCTGAAAGAAAGGTTGGGGTTGATATAGAACACATTAGAGATAGGAAAAATATAGAAAAAATAGCTGAACGCTTTTTTAGAGACGAAGAATATAGTCAATTAAAGAAAAGTGAAAATTTCATAAAAGATTTTTTTATGCTTTGGACATTGAAAGAAGCAGAAGTGAAAAGAAGTGGTTTAGGAATAGCAAAAGGATTTAATGAGGCTGCTTTTAAAAAAGATATAGATAATAAATGGATTAGTTGTAATTTTGAGCAAGATTTTTTTACTTTTAATTACGAAGATATTATTGGTTCAATCTGTTGTGAAAATGTTGAAAATTTACCTAGGGAATTTTTTAGGATAAATAATAATTTCGGTTTTGAAAAAATAAATATAGAAGAGGTTAAATAGTGGGATTACATCATAAGAAGTATGAGAGTTTTGATTTTGAGGAAACAAACGAAGAGCTTTCTTTGCTTAAAACAACTTTACCAAAAGCAAAAATTCCTCAGCAAATTAATGATGAGCAAGCTGTTTATCAGGCAATAAAAGATGAGTTAATGCTAGATGGTAATTCTAAACAAAATCTTGCTACTTTTTGCCAAACTCAAGTAGATGATTCTATACATAAGTTAATGAATGATTGTATAGATAAAAATATGATTGATAAAGATGAATATCCGCAGACTGCTGAGATTGAGGCAAGGTGTGTGAATATTTTAGCTAATCTATGGAATGCTTCATCAGAGAATGTGATAGGCTGTTCAACAACTGGTTCATCGGAAGCTGCTATGCTTGGGGGTATGGCGATGAAGTGGCGTTGGAGAGATCATAGGAAAGCTCAAGGTAAAGATTTTTCGAAGCCTAACTTAGTTACTGGTCCTGTACAGGTATGTTGGCATAAGTTTGCTAGATACTGGGATATTGAACTTAGAGAGATACCTATGTCGAATGATAGTTTTATAATGACGCCAGAGTCTGTGTTAGAGAGATGTGATGAGAATACAATAGGCGTTGTTCCAACGCTAGGTATAACATTTACGGGGCAGTATGAACCTGTGAAAGATGTATGTGAAGCGCTAGATAAGTTTCAAGAAGAGACAGGATTAGATATACCTGTGCATGTTGACGGTGCATCTGGTGGTTTCTTGGCGCCATTTATAAATCCCGAGTTAGAATGGGATTTTAGATTACCTAGGGTTAAATCAATTAATGCCTCTGGTCATAAATTTGGTCTTTCTCCACTCGGGGTTGGCTGGGTAGTATGGTCAGATAAGAAATACTTGCCAGAAGATCTGATATTCAATGTTAATTATCTTGGTGGGGATATGCCAACTTTTGCACTTAATTTCTCACGCCCTGGAGGTCAAATAGTGGCTCAATATTATAATTTTATCAGATTAGGTTTTGAGGGTTATAAAAGCATACATGGTAAGTGTTATGATGTTGCAAAATACATAGCTCGGAAATTAGAAAGCTTTAATATATTTGATATGATTTATGATGGAAATGGTGGAATCCCAGCTGTTAGTTGGTCATTGAAAAATGCTCAATCTAAATCATATTCTCTTTTTGATTTATCTGAAAAAATTAGAGCTAGAGGTTGGCAAATAGCAGCATACTCTATGCCAGCTAATAGAGAAGATCTTGTGGTTATGAGAGTGTTGGTAAGAAATGGCTTTGGTTTTGATTTAGCAGAACTAATGTTAAAAGACTTAAAAACTGCAATTGATGATCTAGAAAATAGAAATACTAATGCTGAGCATAGCAGTTTTGCCCATTAAGAAATAAGTATATTTATACATTTACTATACTTTGATTATAGTTTGGAGATAAGACAAAATTTAGAAATCTACCAGTACCAGAAATATAAGAATAGCTGTGATAAATGTTTACAGGAATATAAACCGAAGCTGGACTATCAATTATTTTTGTTTCCTGATTGTCACCTTCTCCAAACGTTACACTAACTTTTAGTCCTGTACCATCTTTATTATTTCCCATGAAAACAAACATACTGTCGCAGTTATGAGCATGAGAATCTACATGAGGCTGATAAGTTTCGGAATAATCAATATCGAAAGTTCTTTCAATAACATATATGTGACTTCTTTCATCAACTCGACTGTCCATAAAAACCCATCTAGAGCCTACCCCATCACGATGATGTAATAATTCAGATGCGCCTTTTACAAAAGGTATCTTAACTTCTAAATTAGAATTAATTCGTTGAATATTTTTTCTATCTAAATTATTTACTAGAATTGCTCGATCACGATTTAAAGAGGCTGGATCTATTGCTTCGTAAGCTTCTGGATTATTTCTTGTGGCTTTTATATGATATTTGGAGGCATGAGTGAATACGTTTTTGCCAGTTAAAGGATGGTGTGGTTCAATATTAAAACATCCTATTCTTGATATTGCAGAAGCTAAATCTTGAGAAAGTTTAAAATTGAAGTCATCTCTGTTATAGAATATTTCTAATGCTTTAGCCAAAGGTATTAAATCACAGATACCAGCTCTTTCTCCAATTCCTAGTATAGAGGTGTCTATAATAGTAGCTCCAGCATTTATAGCTGAAATAGCATTTGCTTGAGCAAGTCCTAGATCATTATGTAGATGAACTTCTATTTCACAATTAAACTTTTCTTTAGCAGATTTAACAATAGCGTAGCATTGGTTTGGGTGCCAAATTCCTACAGTATCTGCAAGACTTATTCTATCTGCTCCAGCATTTATAGCAACCGTTCCTAAATTATGTATAAGATCTAAAGGTGTTCTTGAAGCATCTTCAATACTAAATCTAACTTTAAAACCAAGCTCTTTAGCTAATTTAATCGATTCAATAACTTTTTGCTCAATCCATTCTCTAGATTTATTAGTATATTTAGTAGAGAGAGATATGTCATTATATGATGCCCATATGCCTATCCACGGAGCTTTTGTCTCACTAGCGGCTAATACATCTTCAGCAGTAGCTCTTGAATGTACTAAGATATCAATATTTTTAACTTGTTTAACTATTTCTGTACAGATTTTTTTTTCAGTTTCAGAAATACCTGGATGTCCAACTTCTATTATGTTGACACCAAAGTCACGAAGTTTGTTGGCAAGTATTATTTTCTCCTCAACAGAGAAACAAATGTTATGGGTTTGTTCGCCTTCTCTTAATGTACTATCTAATATTAGGATTCGACTCATTATTGTTTCCTATTTAAGAAATTAATTACATCATCAATGAATTCTTGACGGGTTTTTTCATAGATAAGCCAATGTGTTGCATGTTTTATCTCTTTTAGTTGTTTGTATTTTGTATTGGTCAGCTTTTCATATAAATATTGGTCTGCAAAAAAGTCTTGATCCCCATAAATAACTAAAGTTGGTGTTTTTAGTTTGCTTATGTCATAGATTGGTTCTCCATTCCAGATAGAGTATAAATCTTTCATAGGCCCCATTGGTCTACGTAATGAATTTTTTACATGAGGATTTGGGTTTGGATCTATTTTTATATATACATTGCCAACTTTATTTATAACGTTGTTACTGACAATATCCTCATTTTCACCAATCATCATTTCTCCATGATGATCAATATTTTTCCAAGGAATACCAAGCATCATCTTCCAATGGTTTTCAACCATTTTCCAGGGAACATTTTGATAAGCTGGAAGGTTGTTACTAAACTGGCCATCTTTTCCTGCGTAAGGTTTAATAAAAAGTGGCTCAAGAGACTTTTTTAGATGAGATGAGTACATTGATCCGTATAATACTAGATGATCTACCTTTTGTGGATATTCAATAGAATACATTGCTGCAACAACTGATCCCCAGGACCATCCTAGTAAATCTAGATTTTTTTGTTTATTTTTTTCCAAAATGAAATCAATAGCTACATTTAATTCTTTAACAGCTTCTTTAGCTTGTAGTGGGTATACGCCTTTTTGAGTTGGATAAAATCCAATAGGGGTATTAAATTTTGTCATTGATTCAGGATAGGAAGATGTTCCTTCACCAATAAAATCTATAGCCCAAACATCATAGCCATTTTCTGCTAAGCTATCCATTAATGAATATCCAGGAATGTCAAAAGCTGAAAGAGAAGGGATGCTTAATGGATTTAAAAGCATAATTGTGCCTTTCAAATCTTTTTCATAAATTCTTTTTTCTTTTAGATGAATTTTTTGATCATTATATTTAATATAATAATCTGATGAATCTATATCTTTTGCATATACACTAGATATAAAAATACTTATGAAAAGTATTATAAGAAATTTATAATTCTTCATTGTTCCAACTTCCATTTTCTGGGGATAATACTTGAACAGAGCTTGCTTGACTCATATCTATTTTTAATAGTTTTGGTGCGTAAGTTGGTTGTAGATTTACTCTGTTTAGAATAACTTTAAAAACTTCAAAACTAGCAAAAATTCCAACTATATTTGCTACGGGACAGACAACTGTCCAAGGTGCTTCACCCTTAATATAAGACTCTGCCCACTCTTTTGAAACCCCATGTTTTACAGATTCTCTAGCTCTACCATCTTTAATTGAGGTAATTTCTTTTCTTACTTCATCTGTTAGTTTTTTCCCATAAGAAGGGTGTCTCAGAACTAACTCATAAGCTGGAGTTTTATCAGAAAAAGTTATAACTCCTCCTCTAAAAGGGGGGGTGACTGCTATCCAAACAGATGGAATTTTTAATTTTTGAGCAGTACGATGAATAATTACACGAGCTATTAAGTTGTCTGTGGCATCTACTACAATATCAGAATCGGAGATTATTTCTTCGGCATTTTCTTCAGATAGCATTTCTTTTTTTACAATGACTTTAATATTTGGGTTTATATCATTTATAGTTTCTTTTGCACATTCAGCTTTGCTTTTGCCAACCCTTGATATAGCTGATAACATTTGGCGATTTATATTACTGTAGTCAAATTCATCCATGTCAACAACTTTAATATTTCCTATACCCATGCGAGCAAGACTGATTAAGGTTATACCGCCAACTCCTCCAGCACCTATTACTGTAACTTTAGCATTTTTTAATTTAGCTTGTTCTTCGTGAGTTAATATTCCAAAATTACGAAGGTATATTTCTTGTTCTATATTTTGCATGATCTTATCCTTTCTAATCCTTATATCTTGTATGCTTCCCAGTGTCCTTCTTTAGGGTCTATAACACTGACAGGACTAGTTAAATTATCCATATCTATGTATATACCCTTTGGTGCAGGTGCAAGAGGTTTCTGTCCTATAAGAATTTGTATAGCTTCATGACAACTAAATGATGCTAAAAGAGAGGCTCTTATTGGTGTTATGATCCATCCGGCTTTTCCATTACAAAAATCATCTGCCCAAGCTTGAGGGGCTCCCTTGGTAACAGAATATTGAGCTCGCTTTTTCTTAATGCTATGCACAAATTCAGTAACCTCGGGGTCAGATATTGACTTACCTTGAGTTGGGATATTTAAAGCATCTTCATAAGAGATTCCATTTGGGTAGAATGATGAGACAAAACCACGATGAGGAGGGCTGCCAGACATTGATACACTTGGGATACCAAGTTTTTTTGCTGCACGATGAACTACTATTCGAGAAGGCATATCATCTAAAGCTTCTAGCACTAAGTCATGTCCTTCCATTAGTTCAAAAACATTATTTTCGGTTACTTTTACATTATGGAAATCAGTGCTAAGAAAGGGGTTTATATCTTTTAAATATTTTTCTGTAGACTCACTTTTATATTTATTCATTGTTGATGTCATAGCGATCATTTGACGATTTATATTTGATAGTTCAAAAATATCAGGATCAACCCCGCTGATATGACCTATACCACTTCTAGCACATAATATTGCTTCCATTCCACCAACACCACCTAATCCAAAGATTATTATTCGACTATTGCGTAGTTTCGCTTGTTCTTCTTCGGTATAAACTCCAATATTTTTTTTGGTAACCTCGTTATAGAATTGGTCTGGAGATATATTGCTTATCATATTTATTCCTTTTTGTTTTCAGACTAAAAAGTAGCTTTTGAAAGTCAGATATTTTAAAAATGACTATATGAAACATAATTTGATGCGATTTTAACAGATAAATAGATAATATTTAATATTTTAAAGCAAGATGAATATTTATTGATCTAATTAATAAAGCTACATCATTAACTAGAAGAGTTTTATCAACTATTGAGTAAAATATTGTTATAATTATTGGGTTGCTAATTATAAATCTTTAATGTTATAGGTTCTTATGTGTGGAGTTATTGGCGTAGTAGGCCATGGTCAAGTTAGTTATACGCTCTTTGATGGGTTAAGTCTTTTACAGCATAGAGGTCAAGATGCTGCTGGTATTGCTACTTTAGATGAAGGAAGATTTTTTATTCGTAAGAATACGGGATTAGTTAATGATATCTTCTCAGATGATAAGTTGGCAAAGTCAAAAGGCTCTGTTGGTATTGGTCATGTTAGATACCCTACAGCAGGTAGCTTGGGAGCAGCGGATAGTCAGCCATTTTATGTAAATAACCCTCATGGCATAGTCTTTGCGCATAATGGAAATCTTACAAATGTTAAAGAACTTCAAAAAATACTTCACGATATAGAAAGAAGACATTTGAATACTAATTCAGACTCTGAACTTTTATTGAATTTTTTTGCTTGTGGAATGAATAAATCACGTGGTTGTCCAACTCCAGAAGCTGTTTTTAAAGCAACAAGTTTTGTATTTAAACATGCAAAAGGTGGTTATGCTTGTACTGCTATGGTAGCTAATCTTGGGTTAGTAGCTTTCAGAGATCCATATGGAATTAGACCGCTGATCTTAGGAGTTAAAGAGATTGGTCGAGGCAAAAAAGAATATATGGTTGCTAGTGAAAGTGTGGCTTTAGATATTTCAGGTTTTCGAATTTTAAGAGATGTTGAGCCTGGAGAGGTTATAGTTATTACAGAAGATCATAAGATACACACAAAAATATGTGCGAAAAATCCAGAACTTTATCCATGCTTATTTGAGTATGTTTATTTTGCAAGACCAGATAGTATTATGAATGGTGTAAGTGTTTATCAAAGTCGAGTTGACTCAGGAAAGATCTTGAGTAAAAGGATTCTAGAGCTTTGGAAAAATAAGGGTATAGATATTGTTATACCTGTTCCAGAGACTGGTAGAGCATCAGCTCAAGAGATTGCTACAGCATTAGGAGTTGAGTATAGAGAAGGTTTTGTCAAAAATCGCTATGTAGGTAGAACTTTTATAATGCCAGAGTCAGTAGATAGAAAAAATTATGTTAGAAGAAAATTAAATCCTATTCCAGCTGAGTTTAAAGATAAAAATGTTTTATTGGTTGATGATTCAATTGTTAGGGGTACGACTTCAAAAAGAATTATTGAGATGATAAGAGATTTTGGGGCTAAAAGTGTTTATCTAGCTTCAGTTTCACCAGCAGTGTGCTATCCAAATGTATATGGTATTGATATGCCAACTAAGTCAGAACTTATAGCTCATGGTAGGTCTGTGGAAGATATCCGTCAATGGATAGGTGTAGACGGTTTGATTTATTTATCTTTAAGTGACTTGAAAGATGCTATCCAAAAGCAAAATCCTAAAATTAAACATTTTGAGGATAGTGTTTTTTCTGGGCATTATGTCACTGGTGATGTTAATGATAAATATTTAGAAGAGCTAGAAAAAGAAAGAAAAGCTCTAAAAAAGAAGAATAAATAGGGAGCTTTATTTGAATATGGTTAGAATCTTTGATGGCTTAAGTGCACTTTCACCATTTAGAAAGAAAAAACTTTTAAAAGATATAAGAAAAATAGCTCCTAATGTTTTAGCGATAAATGCTAAATTCTTACATGTGTTAGATCTTCATAGTGATTTAACAGAGAAAGATCAAGAAATTGTAAAATCTTTGCTTAGTTATAATAAAGAATATGGTGTAGCTCATCCAGCAGGTGAACTTTTTATTATAGCACCAAGAATAGGGACAATTTCCCCATGGTCATCTAAAGCAACAGATATTGTTCATAATATTGGTATAACAAAAATTAAAAGAGTCGAAAGAGCTACTTTATATGGGGTAGAGGGGAATATATCTGCCACTGAGTTAGAGTCTATAAAAAAACTAGTTTTTGATAGAATGGTTGAAGAAGTTTTATCTAGCCAAGCTGAGTTGGAAAAACTATTTAAGAAGGGTGAGCCTAAGCCTCTAGAATATGTAAATGTTTTAGAAGAGGGTGAGAAAGCTATACAAGATGCTGACAAGAAATTAGGTTTAGCATTGAGTACTCAAGAAATCGCTTATTTAGCTGAGCAATATAAAAACCTTCAAAGAAATCCGACTGATACGGAATTATATATGTTTGCTCAAGCAAACTCAGAACACTGTCGTCATAAAATCTTTAATGCTAAATGGACAATAGATAATAAAGAGCAAGATTTATCGCTTTTTAAGATGATAAAAAACACTACTAATAAAGCTCCTAAAGGGGTCTTGTCTGCATATAAAGATAATGCTGCTGTGATAGAGGGTGTAACGGCTCAGAGGTTCTATTCTAATACAAAAACAGGGGTGTATGGATATCACCAGGAAGAGGTTGATATCTTGATGAAAGTTGAGACTCATAACCATCCTACAGCTATAGCTCCGTTTAGTGGTGCTGCTACTGGAGTAGGTGGTGAGATTCGTGATGAGGGTGCTACAGGACTTGGAGCAAAACCAAAAGCAGGGCTTACAGGTTTTACAGTTTCAAACTTAAATATTCCTAATTTTGAACAAGCTTGGGAAATGAAAAAGTATGGTAAACCAAGCCATATGGCTAGTCCTTTACAAATTATGATAGAGGCTCCTATTGGTGGGGCGCATTATGCAAATGAATTTGGACGTCCTAATTTGAATGGATATTTTCGTACTTATGAGCAGGCTGGTAACTCATCGACTGGTGAGCAAGTATTTGGTTATCATAAGCCAATTATGATTGCTGGTGGTATGGGTAACATCAAAAGAATGCATGTTGAAAAGGGTGATATTAAAGTTGGTTCTAAGCTTATCTGTTTAGGTGGGCCAGCTATGAGAATTGGTTTAGGTGGTGGAGCAGCTTCATCTGTAGTGTCATCAGGTGCTAATTCTGAACTTGATTTTGCCTCTGTTCAGCGTGGTAATGCTGAGATGGAGAGAAGATGCCAAGAGGTTATAGATAAGTGTTGGCAGCTTGGTGAGAAAAACCCTATAACATTTATACATGATGTTGGAGCTGGTGGTATCTCTAATGCTTTCCCAGAACTTGTTAAAGATGGTAATGTTGGTGGTGATTTTGAACTTAGAAAAGTTGTTATAGGCGAAGATGGATTATCGCCTTTAGAAATATGGTCAAATGAATCACAAGAAAGATATGTATTGTCTGTTTCTCCAGAAAATTTAGAATTCTTTGAGCAGCTTTGTAAAAGAGAAAGATGCCCATTTGCTGTTGTTGGGGAAGCAATTAGTGAAAAGCATATTACATTAAATGATGAGCATTTTAATAATAAGCCTGTTGATCTTCCTATGGGGGTATTGTTTGGAAATACTCCACAAATGCATATTGAAGTTACTACAGCTAAAGCTCAACAAAAAGTATTTGATACATCTGATCTAGAGTTAGAGGATGCTATAGAGAGAATATTAAAAGTTCCAGCAGTAGCTTCTAAATCATTTCTTATAACAATAGGTGATAGAAGTATCACAGGAATGGTTGCACGTGATCAGATGGTTGGTCCTTGGCAGGTGCCAGTGGCAGATTGTGCTGTAACGACAGCTACGGTAGATAGTCAAGCAGGTGAGGCTATGGCAATGGGTGAAAGAACTCCATTAGCTGTAATAAATGCACCAGCTTCAGGTAAAATGGCAGTTGCTGAAACTATTACAAATTTATTAGCTGCAGATATTAAAAATATTTCAGATATTAGACTTTCTGCAAACTGGATGGCTGCAGCTAATCATACTGATGAAAATCAAAAACTTTATGAAACTGTGAAAGCTGTAGGTATGGAATTTTGTCCAGAGCTTGGAATAGCTATTCCAGTTGGTAAAGATTCTATGTCTATGAGAACAAAATGGACAGATGATGCAGAAGCTAAATCTGTTACATCGCCACTTTCTTTAATTATTTCTGGTTTTGCACCAGTTGAAAATGCTAGAAGAACGCTTATCCCAATAATTCATGAGCGTAATGACACGGTTTTAATACACTTAGATGTCTCTAACCACACTGGTAGATTAGGCGGTTCTTGTTTAGCGCAAGCTTATAATCAAGTTGGCGATGAAGCTCCGGATGTTTGCGCTAAGAAGTTGAAAATTTTCTTTGAAAAAGTTACTGAACTTAAGCAGCAAGAAAAAATCTTAGCCTATCATGATATTTCTGATGGTGGATTATTTGTAACTTTAGTTGAGATGGCTTTTGCTGGTAATATAGGCGTTGATATTTCCTTAGATGCTAAAAACTTATTTGGTAAGTTGTTTGCTGAAGAGGTAGGCGCTGTACTTCAAGTTAAAGAGAAAGATATTGAGTTTATCGGAGCTTTATTTGCTGATACAGG
Source organism: Pseudofrancisella aestuarii (assembly GCF_003574475.2). Lineage (NCBI taxonomy): Bacteria > Pseudomonadati > Pseudomonadota > Gammaproteobacteria > Thiotrichales > Francisellaceae > Pseudofrancisella > Pseudofrancisella aestuarii. Next base: position 161,984 of record NZ_QLIS02000002.1, read on the forward strand.
GATAACAGTAGAAGTTGTAGCTAAGCAGAATACTACTGATACAATTGGTATCTTCAATTTCGGTGAAGAAATTTACTCTAATGATAGAGTTACTTTACAAAGATGGTGGGCTGAAACTTCTTATAATATTCAGACTCTTAGAGATAATAGTGAATGTGCTAAGCAAGAGTTTGATAATATTTTAGAGACTGAAGATAAGGGTTTGCATTTACATACTACTTTTAATCTTGAGGAAGATATTACAGCACCATTTATAAATATGCGTAAGCCAAAGATTGCTGTACTTAGAGAGCAGGGTGTAAATGGTCATGTGGAAATGGGGGCAGCATTTACAACAGCTGGTTTTGAGGCTGTGGATGTGCATATGTCAGATTTACACACTGGTAGAGTGAACTTGGATGAGTTTAAAGCTTTAGTTGCTTGTGGTGGTTTCTCTTACGGGGATGTTCTTGGAGCTGGCGGTGGCTGGGCTAAGAATGTTTTATTTAGTGAAAAGCTGAAAGCAGATTTTAGTAAATTCTTTAATAGAAATGACACAGTTGCTCTAGGTGTTTGTAATGGATGCCAGATGTTTGCTCAGTTGAAGCCTCTTATTAAAGGAGCTGAAAATTGGCCAATATTTATTAAAAATGAATCTGAACAGTTTGAAGCTAGAACATCTATGGTTGAAATCCAAAAATCTGATTCTATCTGGTTTGACGGAATGGCTGGCACTAGAGCTCCTATTGCTATTGCTCATGGTGAGGGTCGTCCATTATTTGAAAATGTTGCACAAGAAAGAGCATTGTTATCAAGTAATCAGATAGCTCTAAAATATGTAGATGGTAACGGGAAAGCTACTGAAAGATACCCTCAAAACCCAAATGGTGCGAAGGGTGGGATCACAGCGCTTACTGCTTTAAATGGCCGTGTGCAAATTATGATGCCACATCCAGAGCGTGTATATAGAGCTATTACAAACTCATGGATTCCAGCAGAGTATGATGAGTATTCAGTTTGGATGAGAATGTTTAGAAATGCTAGGAAGTGGGTTGGGTAATTATGGAAATTTCTAATTTTAAGGAACTTATAAAAAATCTTCCTTATAAAAATCACTCTTTTGATGTGAAAAAAAGTAATTGGAATAATAAGTTACCTGAACGATTTAAAAATATCATATTTAATGAGAATGAAACAGTAACAATCAGTAGACAAGATCTTTTTTTTGAAGCTGAGGAAAATTTAGAGCTTTTTATAATTAAAACATTGATGTGGGGATACCCAACTGGAGGTAGAGGAAATCATATCAAAAGTCTTCTGAGTGAAGATGAAAAGAATTTTGAACAATTAGTAGGATGTCTTAGAGGATGGCGTAAGAAAAATATTGACCTCAATTGTATGAAAGATCTAATTGAAAAAATTAAAGGTTTGGGTCTTTCTACAATAACTAAGTTTACACAATTTCTATCCACTACTATCAATGGAAATAGGGCAATAATATTAGATGATCAGATTATTAGTGCTATAAATAGTTCAAGGTTTAAAGACTTCGAAAATTTATCATCTATTAATTATGATAATGCAATTAAAAATTATGATGAGTATATACAAATAGTGAGTAAGATATCTGATAAAATAAAAGCTGATCCAGACCAGATTGAAATGTTCTTATTTGTATTTGGTAAAAATTTAAAATGAGCTAATAAATATAAGAAGTAAATTATGATAATAAAAAATAATTACTTACAAGTCGAAATCAATCTATTAGGCGCAGAAGTCCAGAGTGTAAGGAATGTTGCTAGTAATTATGAGTATATGTGGTGTGGCGATGGTCTAATATGGGCTGGAGTTTCACCTGTGCTATTTCCAGTAGTTGGCAAATCACACAATAATAAAATCAAGTATCAAGGCAAAGAATACCCTATGGGTAATCATGGACTTGCTCGTCATACTATATTTGATATTGTTTTTCATAGTGAAAACAGTGTTGTACTAGCAATGGAGACTACAGCTGAGAACTATCCATTTAAGTTAAGGTTCGAAATTACATATACTCTTGAGGCTAATAAACTTATCACAGAATACAATATTATAAATCTTGATAAAGGCGTTGCATCCTGTGGCTTTGGAGCTCATCCAGCGTTTGCTTGCCCTTTTGATGGTAAGCATCAGTTTAGTGATTATGAAATTACCTTTACAGAACAGAAATTAGATTTTCATCCAATTACACCAGAGGCTTTTTATACAGGAGAAACGAAACACTCTAAAATATCTAAAATAGAATTGGATAATCATACTTTTGATAATGATGCTTTAGTGTATAGTGGTTTCTCAGATAAGAAAGTTCGATTAGCTGAAAAAGATTCAGAGCGATATATAGAAGTTACTTTTGATGGCTTTGAATATTTAGGTTTATGGTCAAAACCCAAAGCTAATGCTCCGTATGTATGTATCGAGCCATGGTGTGGCAGAAGTGATACACTAGGTATGGATGTTGATATTGAGTATCGTATTGGTAATATTGATATCCAGTCACAAGAAAAATTCAGTCGTAGTTATTCTATTGAATTTGGTTATTAGATTTTAGTTTTATAGACCTTATTTATCATGAGTAATTTCTTGTAAAGTATCTAAATATGTTTGATAAAGTGTGAAATTATTATCATTTATATCTCGGTTAAGACGGACACGATAGAGTATCGCTAATTCTTTCTTCACAGCACCAATATTTTTACAAGAGATTTGATTTGTAATTACTTTTAAATCTTTTGATTCAGTTGGCGTGACTGTTTCAAATATTATGTTGATACAATTTTTATACTCATTATTGTTAACTTTGATACTAGGTATTTCTTTAGTAATAACTAATTTTTCTGGAACCTCTCCGTATTCTTCTTGGTTAATTAGATTTACTTCTTTACCAAGTTCTAGTTTTGCGGGCAATAATAGCGAGCCTTGTTTATATATTTTATCAACTATATGCACAGAGCCATTTTTTATTATATAGTCCATGTTGTATTTACCTTCTAACTTATCATTAGCGTTAAATATCTTAGTAGAGTAAGTACATAGAGTTTTATCTTTATTACAGTTTTCTATTTTTATCTCTAATAAGATCTCACTATTATCCTCTAGGGTGACTCTTTTATAATGGTATGTGGTGCCAACATCTGTCGATACATAGTCACTACCATTAAATATTGGACCCTTATGTGATGTCATGAAAGTAGAGCAACTTGATAGGGTGATTGTAATAATTAAGATCAATAATTTTTTCATATGATTTTATTAAAACTCCAGATCTAATATTTTTATTAATAAGTTTCAATATGCTTTCTAGAGATAGTATAATTATTATTAATTTTTTAAAAGCTCTTAGTTAAATAAATAGGAATTAGGAAATGATAAAGAGATATGATGTAGCAGAGATTTCAAAGATTTGGGATGATGAAAATAAATATCGCAAGATGCTTGAAGTTGAGTTAGCTATTTTAGAAGCGTTAGAAGATAAAATGGTACCAAAAGGTACAGCTGCTAAAATTCGTGAAAAAGCTGAAGTTAGACCAGAAAGAGTAGATGAGATTGAGAAAGTTACAAAGCATGATATTATCGCGTTTTGTACATCTATAGCAGAGCAATTTACTGCTGAAACTGGGAAGTTCTTTCACTTTGGTGTTACATCATCAGATATTATAGATTCAGCTCTTAGTTTACAGATTCGTGAATCTTTGGAGCATGTGGTTGAAGACTTAGAAGCTCTTTGTGATTCATTATTAGCAAAAGCAGAGCAGACTAAGAGAATTATCACAATGGGTAGAAGTCATGGTATGTTTGCTGAGCCTATGAGTTTTGGTCAAAAGTTCCTTGGCTCATATGTTGAGTTTAAGCGTAGACTAAAAGATTTAAAAGATTTCCAAAAAGATGGCTTAACAGTGCAGTTCTCTGGAGCAGTTGGTAACTACTGTATCTTAACTACAGAGGATGAAAAGAAAGCAGCAGATATTCTAGGCTTACCTGTTGAGAATGTTTCTACTCAAGTTATCCCAAGAGATAGAATAGCTAAGCTTATCTCTATCCATGGTCTTATTGCATCAGCTATTGAAAGATTAGCTGTGGAAATTAGACACTTACACAGAAGTGATGTTTTTGAAGTTTATGAAGGTTTTTCTAAAGGCCAAAAAGGTTCTTCAACTATGCCACATAAGAAAAACCCAATCTCTACAGAGAACTTAACTGGTATGGCTAGAATGCTTAGGTCACATGTTTCTATCGCGTTAGAAAATTGTGTATTGTGGCATGAAAGAGATATTTCTCACTCTTCAGCAGAACGTTTTTATCTTCCAGATAACTTTGGAATAATGGTTTATGCACTTAGAAGAATGAGAAATACTATTGATAATCTTGTTATCCAAGAGGACATTATTGAAGATAGAGTAAGAAACAATAGCGCTTATCTATCTAGTTTTTATTTACATTTCTTAATTGCGAATACGCCATTTATGCGTGAAGATTGTTATAAAATAGTCCAGCAAGTGGCTTTTGACCTTAAACAAGGTGAATCATTCTCTAAGAAATTAGAGAAAATAATGAAAGATGAGCATGGTACAGATTTAACTGTTCCAGAAATGGATTTTGAAGGTATTAAAAAGACATATCTTAAAGAAATAGATAATGTTTTTGCTCGATCTATCAATAACTAGCTAAAATATATTCCTAAAAGATATTCTGATTGCTATAATTTTCTTAAAATTCATAAAAAAATCGTTATATGAGAATTCTAATTATTAGACTTTCTGCTATAGGTGATATTTTTCACGCATTTACTGTGGCTAGGGATCTAAGAGAGAAATTTCCAAAGGCGACTATAGATTGGCTCGTTGATGAGAAATTTGAAAATATAGTTAAATTATGTACGGATATTGATAATGTTATATCTATTCCCTTTAAAAAGTGGAAAAAAAAGCCATTAAGCTTAATTCAAAACCTTTTAGAATTTAAAAGAAACTTGAAGCAGAAAGGAAATAGGTATGATTTTATTTTAGAGGCTCATGGCCTTTTGAAACCAGCTTTATTTGCCAAGTTTTTATTTAAAGGTGAGATTTATGGGCTTGATAGTAAATCTGCAAATGATGGTTTTTTTGCTTCTGTTTTTTATGATAAGAAATTTAAAGTTTCGAGAGATAATGTAGCTATTGTTAGATTTAGAGAGTTAGCATCAAAGGCTTTTAATACAAATATAAAGAAGCCGTATCAAATATCAATAAGTTCAGAAGTTAAAGATATTGATATAAAGGATTATATTTTATTGCTACATGGCACTTCAAAAGATAGTAAAAAACTAAGTCAAGAAAATTGGCAAGCTATTACAAGGTATATTTTAAAAAATACCAATAAAAATATATTAGTTACATATACAAATGAAGAAGAAAAACAGTTGTGTGATTCCTTGAAGGTGTTTTTAAATGATTCTAGGTTTGTAGTTCTAGATACTTTAGAGTTTAAAGATTTTATAAGTGTTGTTGAAAAAGCGGATTTGGTTTTAGGAGTTGATACTGGTTTTGTACACTTAGCTAATTTATTTAATAAAAGAGTAATAGGGGTTTATAAAGATAGTAATCCAAATTATGGAGGTCTTCTTGAGTCGAAGATTGCTAAAAATTTAGACTACAGATGCAAAGCTGTAAATATTGAAGAAATTAATGAAAATGTTGCTGAGCTTATAAAAGTAAGTGACTAAATTATTTTTAATAATTATTTTGGATATTTTGTAACATGGATAAACAATTAGTAGAACATATAGCGAAACTTTCTAGTTTTAAATTAACTAGTGATGAGCTTGAAAAGTTTACGAAAGATTTGACAAATATATGTGAAATTTTAGATGCGGTTAAAAAAGTTGATACTCAGGGAGTTAAGCCAATGATATCTCCTTTAAGTGTTGATTTTAAATTTAGAGAAGATGTTCCGACAGATCAGGATAATAGAAAGAGTTTTGAAAAATTTGCTTGTGAAATTGTTGATGATTATTTTATGGTTCCACAGGTTATTAAGTAGAGGGTAGCATGTCATATATTAAAAAATTACGAGAAAGGCTAGACTCAGGGAGTGTTACAGCAGTTGGACTGGTAAAAGAATACTTAAGTAAGATTAAGTTAGAAGATAAAAAGTTGAATTCAGTTATCACTCTTTGTGAAAAAGAGGCATTAGCTGAAGCTGAGACTGCTGATAAAATTATATCTGAAGGAAAACAGGGGTTACTTACTGGTATCCCAATATTACATAAAGATTTATTTTGTACAAAAGATATAAAAACAACAAGTGCATCTAGAATTTTAGATGACTTTATATCTCCATATGATTCTACAGTAACTAGAAAATGTAAAGAAGCAGGAATGATAACTCTTGGTAAGCTTAATATGGATGAGTTTGCTATGGGCTCAACTAATGAAAATAGTTATTATGGGGCTGTTAGTAATCCTTGGGATTTAGATAGAGTTCCTGGAGGGTCTTCAGGTGGGCCAGCTGCAGCTGTTGCTGCAGGTTTTGCACCAGTTGCTACAGGTTCTGATACTGGTGGTTCTGTTAGACAGCCGGCAAGTTTTTGTGGTTTAACTGCAATGAAGCCAACATATGGAAGCACTTCCAGATATGGAATGATAGCTTTCTCCTCATCATTTGATCAGGCTGGAATATTTGGGCATTATGCTGAAGATGTGGCTATTATGCTTGATACTATTTCAGGCGACTGTGAGTTTGATTCAACTTGTGTAGGCATTCCGGAGAATCACTTTACAAAAGATATCGATAAATCTATTGCTGGCAAAGTAGTAGGTGTAGATGAGAGTCTAATGAAAGATTTAAACCCTGATTTGGCCGCTCAAATGAAAAAAGCTTTAGAAAATTTAAAAGCTATAGGAGTCACAATTAAGAGTGTTACTATTCCAGACTTAAAAGAAGCACTATCTACTTATTATATTATTACACCAGCAGAGGCGGCAGCAAATTTGGCTCGATTTGATGGGGTTAGATATGGTCATAGAAGTGATAAAGCAACTGATTTAGAAAGTTTATATCAACTATCTAGATCAGAAGGTTTTGGTGCTGAGGTTAAGCGTAGAATTATGATAGGTAATTATGTATTGGCATCAAGCCAGTATGATTCTTATTATAATAAAGCTCAGCAAATTCGTAGAATTATGACAGATCAAATGAATAAGATTTTTGAAGAAGTTGATGCTGTATTTATGCCGGCTTCTCCTAGTGAGGCATTTAGAAAGGGAGATAAGTTAGATCCTGTATCTGCATATCTTTCTGATATATACACTATTCCAGCGAATATTTCTGGTCTTCCAGCAATATCGTTTCCAGTTGGTTTTGTTAATAATTTACCTGTAGGTGCTCAATTAATTGGTAAAGCTTTTAATGATAATGTTTTAACTCAACTAGTTGTACAGTATCAAAAACATAATTCTGTAGAAGAATTTATATTAGAGCAAGCGAGGATTTAGTAATGAAATGGGAGATGGTGATAGGGCTTGAAGTCCATATTCAGTTAAATACTAATTCTAAGTTATTTTCAAGTGCTGCTAATAAATATGGTCAGCATCAAAATACGCAAGCAGCGTTTTTAGATTTAGGATTGCCAGGGACTTTGCCTGTAGTAAATAAAGAAGCAATTCGTAAGGCTGTGATTTTTGGATTAGCAGTAGATGCTACTATTTCAAAAGATAGTTTTTTTGCGCGTAAGAATTATTTTTATCCAGATTTACCTAAAGGTTATCAGATTAGTCAGTCTAATAATCCAATCGTGCAAGAAGGTAAGTTAGAGATTGAAACATCTAAAGGCAACAAGATTATTCGTATAGAAAGAGCGCATTTAGAAGAGGATGCAGGAAAGTCTGTACATGGCTATGTTGGCGATGAGACAGGTCTTGACTATAATAGGGCAGGTACGCCTCTTTTAGAGATAGTAACATATCCAGATTTTAGATCTGCTGAAGAAGTGGTTGTTTATCTTAAGAAATTACACCAATTAGTTAAGCATCTAAATATTTGTGATGGAAATATGCAAGAAGGTTCTTTTAGATGTGATGTTAACCTTTCAATTCGTCCTGAAGGTGAGAAAGAATTTGGAACTCGTGCAGAGTTAAAAAATATAAATTCTTTTAGATTTATTGAATCAGCAATAGCATATGAATTTTCTCGCCAAGTAGCTGTTCTTGAGAAGGGTGGGAAAGTGGTTCAAGAAACTAGATTATATGATGCAGATGCTAATGAAACTAGATCTATGAGAGCAAAAGAAAATGCTTTTGATTATAGATACTTTCCAGATCCAGATTTATTGCCGCTTATTATCACTGAGGAGTATATTCAAGATATTAAGGCTAGTATGCCTCTTAAGCCTGAGCAAAGAGAAACTATATATAGAGAACATTTAGGAGAACAAGAGGTTGATTTCTTGTTATCAAACCTTGAGATTGCTGACTATTATGATCAAGTAGCTAAATCTGTTGGTTACAAAATAGCATATAACTGGATTACAGTAGATCTAATTTCTATACTAAATAGGTTAGAAAAAGAATTTTCTGGAGATATTGTGCCAGCTAATATTCTTGAAGAGATTATTACAAAAACACAAAGCGATGTAATATCGCAGAAAGCGGCTAAACAAGTTATAGGGGCATATATAGAGTCTCCTAAAAATATAGACACTCTTATCGAAGAGCTTGGCTTAAAGCAAGTTTCTGATGAAGGAGCTATCCGTGAGCTTGTACAAGGAATAATTAGAGATAATCCTGAACAAGCGGCAGACTTTAAAGCGGGTAAGGATAAGCTCATGGGGTTCTTTGTTGGTCAAGCAATGAAGGCTAGTAAAGGAAAGGCGAATCCAAAACAAGTAAACCAAATAGTGCAAGAAGAGTTGAGTAAATAAGGGTGGAATGATGAATACAGGTAAAATTTATTTTAGTTTGATGAAATTGAATGTTTTAAGTAGTAATTATGTTGATGACAGTTATAAGATAGCTTGGGAAAATAATATTTATCCATTTTTCCATGATAGCAGATATGAATATCATCAAGAACTATCAAAATATTTTGATAGAGCTGAAGAAAAAACTTTAGATAAGCTTTGTTTGTATTTAGATAATTATTTAGATGATAGAGTAGATTTTTCTAAGTTTGAAGAGGGTGTAGAAAAGATACTCGGTAAAGGTAATGTTTTCCCTGTTTTACATTACTTTTTTCAAGCTGGACAGTACCCTGATTTATTAAGTAACTTAAGAATGAATTTGTCTAATTTAAGTACGCATTTTGTTAATCGCTTTGAGACTAAAGGTTACTGGAAGTAATCGGATATTTAGATAGTGAAAGGATATTTATCTATTTGTAGGCTATTTGTTGCTGCATTAGCTTTGTTTGGGATGGGTATTTCCCTTATTAAATCGATATATCTTGTTGAAAGTTTTGGTTCTCTTTTTCATATATTTGCACAATTTACATATGTGAGCAATTTTATAGTTGCTATGGTGCTTATACTTGTTTCTTTAGGTAAGCTTGAAGATAAATATATTTTAATTCCATTACCATCTATAGTTATTACATATATAGTTTTTTCATTGTTTATATCTAAAGGTTTGGATAGTGAACCACTCTACAACATTATTGAACATTATTTAACGGCATTTTATTTAATGTTTGACTATATATTTTTTGTAAGTGGTAGAACTACTTTTTTAAGATCCTTTATTTTTGCTATATCTATAGTTCTTATATATTTAATATATGTTTTTATTTACGGCTTTATAGTTGGCTATTATCCATATCATTTTTTTGACTTAAATAAAGAAACGATTGAAAATGTGGTGTTGCTGGTCTTATTTATAAATATTGCCGTTATAATTTTATTTACTGCCTTTTTTGTTTTTAAAGTTTTACAGCTAGCTTTGTATGAGAAAATTGGTATAAATCCTTTTTCTAATAAAAAAGAAGCTATAAATTTACAAAAGAATTAATTTATTATTTACTTTGATTATCCTCTTTGACTAGTTAAAATTATATTTAAATTTTTATTACTAAAGCATATTTAATGAGTCAAACGCTGCATGAAGCTTTTTTTGAGCAAGTAAAAAGAACACCAAATAATATTTGTATAATAGATAATGATTTTTCTTTAACATATCAGCAAGTAAAAAATCTAATAACTCGCTTAAGTCATGATTTATATCACCAGGGAGTAAGAGAAGGAGATGTTGTTGGAATATATTGTGATAAGCGTTATGAAATAATAGTAGCTTTTTTAGCAATATCTTTAGTGGGCGGGCGATGCTTGCAGTTAGATAAGGCTTTCCCTATACCATTACTGAGAGATATAGTAGATGAGACTAATGCTAAAATTCTATTATGTGATAGCTATTTTGATGAATTAAAAGGAGTTAAAACTCTAAATATTGTAGATATTTGTAGCCAAGATAAGTTTTTAGCTGAAACTTCTTTAGCAATAAATGTTGACCCAGATAAGCCTGTTTGGATGGTTTATTCATCTGGTACAACAGGTAAGCATAAGGGGCTTTCGATTTCTCATAAAGCTATTTTAGCTTCGTATGAAACAAGATATAGAATTAAAGATTACGATGATAAGTCTAAGGTTGCATGTAATATTTATTATTTGTGGGAAGTCTTTAGGCCTATATTAAGAGGTGGTACTACATATATTGTTAGAGATGAAGTGTTGCATGATTTTTATGAACTAGCAGAATATTTTGTGAAACATAATATAAATGAAAGCTTATTTACACCTTCCTACCTCGAGACACTATTACATACTTCGCCAGATCAGGCTGATATTATTTTAAATCAATTAAAAGTCTGTTGGTTAAATGGAGAGGTGGTCTCAAGTTCCTTATATCATAAGATTTTGCCATACCTTGATACAGTGAAAATATATAATTTATATTCTATTTCAGAATGCCATGATGTAGCAGTATACCAATTATGTAGAGATGATAAACATGTCCAAGAGAAAGAGATAGTTCCTGTAGGTTATCTGCTAGATGATGTGGAAGTTGTTCTATTAAATGAAACGAATGAAATATGTAAGCCTCATGAAAAAGGTGAATTATATGTTCATAGTAGAGGATTGGCTATTGAATATATAAATAGACCAGAATTAAATTATGAGAGGTTTATTGATGCTAGTAGAAGTCCTATAGGTAAAAGATTATATAAGACAGGAGATTATGCTCAGTTAGATGAAAATGGAAAGTTAATTACTGTTTTTGGTAGATGTGACTATATAGTAAAGTTAAGAGGGTACACAATTTCTTTACCTTTTGTTGAAGCGGTTGTAAAAGATAAGTTAAATATAATGCACTGTGTGGTTGAAAAAGAAGGTAGTGGGCTTCTTGATGAACACTTAGTGGCATATATTGAGGTTCCAAAAGATAAGCAAGATGAGTTTTATCATAATTGGGAGTTTTCTAATAGTCATGAAATAAGTCAGAAAATAATAGATTGTATATCTCCTTTTTTGGCTATTTATATGAGACCACAAAGATTTGTGGTTCTAGATAAGATAAATATAAATGCTTACTCTAATAAGCTTGATAGAAGAAGTATCTTATCAGCAGTAAACAGTAAGAAAGTAAATGAAGTAAAGTTTGCGGAGGTGAGTACACTAGATGATTATAGAAATCTATGGAAAACTTTATTGAGTATCGATGAGGACTTGATTAGGGATGAAAGCAGCTTCTTTAAGCTTGGGGGAACATCGTTATCCGCTATGATGCTTATTAATGCTTTAGCTACACAAGGGTTTCATAGAGTTAAAATAGGTGATTTTATTTCTAATAATAGTTTTAAGGATAGTTATAATCTTTTTACTAATGGTGTTGGGAGCACGAGCCAGACTAATGACATAGAAATAGTAAATAAAGATGTTAATGAAGCTTTTAATTACTTAGTAAACACTATTAATAAGAAATCTAAAAAACCACTATGCAAGAATGGGAAAAATTGGTTAATAACCGGAGTGACAGGGTTTTTAGGTAAGCAAATATTAAAAGACCTTATAAAAAATACGGACGATCAAATTACTTGTCTTGTGCGTGCTGAGAATAAGTCTCATTTATTAAAACGTTTTGATGAGATTATAAAGAGTTTAAATGTTTTAGATGAAGATAAGAGTAGAATTAAGTTTATTAAAGGGGATGTGGCTAAAGGGTTCTTGGGCACAACTTCAGAGGATTGGATATATTTGCAAGAAAACGTTACGGGGATTATTAATATAGCCGCAGATGTTAATTTAATTTTGCCATATGAAAAAATTAGGGATAGCTCATTAATAGGAACCAGATCATTGATTGAGTTATCTTTGAGTTGTGAGCCTATTAAGCCCATATTTCATGTTTCTAGTAATGCTGTCTTTGCTGAGAGCGATTCTGCCGAGGTAGATGAAAGTCATGATATTGATAAATTCTTAGTGCAAGGGAAGTCTGGCTATGGTATGGCAAAATGGGCTGCAGAAAAGTTACTTCTTTTATCAAAAGACTTAGGATTAGAGGTGACAATTTTTAGGCCTGGAAATATTAGTGCTTCAGATATTGGAAATATAAATAAAAAAGACACAAACTATCTTATATTGAAATCTATTGTATCAAGTAAATCTATTCCAGAAGGTTTGGCTCTTGAGATGACTCCGATATCTCATTTATCAAAAAATATCATTAAAGCTGTTTTGGACAATAAACTTAACAAAATCTATAACATGACAAATATAAATATTGTTAATGATATTGATCTTATGGAGTTTACAGAATGTCATCTTCTTTCTAGAGATGAATGGATTAATCAGCTTAAAGATATTGAGCTAAAGGCCATAATTGATAATGATGATGAATGTTTATATTCTGTTGCTAATAATTATAAGCAGGCTAACTATGAAGAGCTTATGTCTGTGTGTGGCGTTAGTTACCCGTCAGTTTCTAAAGAAATGCTTGATCCAATGTTAAACTCATAACCCTTTCGAGGAGATAGTAATGCAGAAATTTAAAAATAAACACGTTGTTGTTTTTGGTGCTTCAAGTGGTATGGGTAGGAGTGTCTCTATTAAGTTACTTGAATTAGGTGCAAATATTTCAATTTGTGCTAGACGTAAGGAACACCTTGATGAAATTGTAAGTATCAAAAATGATTGTTGTTTGGGTATATCTACAGATGTTACAAACAAGCTTCAAGTTAAGAAATTTATTTTAGAGGCTATTAAGAAATTTGGACCAATAGATTATTTGATTAATGCAGCTGGGGTTATGTATTATCAAAAAATGACCAATAATGGTTATGATGAATGGCTATCAATGGTTAATATCAATGTTATTGGTCTTTTAAATATTTTACATTCATCATTGGAGTCACTTGTTGAGTCTAAAGGAATGTTGATAAATATCACCTCAGATGCGGGTAGACAAGCTTTTCCTGGGCTGGCCGTTTATTCAGGAACTAAAGCTTTTATGGAGTTTACATTAAGAGGATTGCGCCATGAGCTTGTTGAGAGTGGGGTTCGGGTGGTAAATATTCAGCCTGGTAATGTGGCAACATCATTGCACTCCATGTCTAGTGAAAAAGATGCTGTTACGGATTATAAAAGTGAAAATGATTGTGGATTTCTAGATCCTGAAAATATTGCTGATTCAATAATATATGCAATGAGCCAGCCAGCAAAAGTTGCGGTTAATGAAATATTAATTGAACCTCAGAGTGAGCCAATATAATAAGCCAAGGAAAGGTTATGAAGAGATATCTTTCAATTTTTAGATTACTTATTGCTACTCTAGCTTTGTTCGGGGTGATGGGGTCTATAATTGGTCACGTATATAGACATGAATTCAATTCTGTTTTTGAACTTTTTGCTCAATTTACTTATATTAGTAACTTTGTTGTAGCAATGATTTTAATTTTTGTTGCTTTGGAAAAATTAGAAGATAGACATATTATTATTCCTCTACCTTCTATTGTTTTAACATATATAGTTTTTTCTCTGTTTCTATCAGAGGGAATCCTTAGGGAAGATGTTTATAGTATTATAGAACACTATGTAATAGCCTTTTATCTAATGTTTGATTTTATATTTTTTGTTAATGGAAAAAATACTTTTTTTAGATCTCTTATCTTTGCTGTTTCAATAGTCGTTTTATATTTGATATATGTTTTTTTGTATGGCTATTTAACTAATGGGTACTATCCATATTTCTTTTTTGATCTAAAAACAAAGAGTGTTGAGAGCGTTATGGAAGTAGTCTTTTATATAAATCTAACTTTAGTTGTTTTGTTCATTATTTTCTTTGTACTAAAATTTATACAAATAGCCTTATATGAAAGATTTAATATTAGCTTCTTTTCTCAAAAACACTAAAAGTAAAATTAAATTGGTTTTTATCATCTTTTTTGTACTCTCTATAACCAATTCTTTCATATTTGCTTTTATCCCATTCAGGAAAGAAGGCATCTAAGTCAGTCATTTCTGTATCAACTTCAGTTATGTATAGCCTATCTGCTAAATTTACAAATTGCCTATAAATTTGAGCTCCACCAATTACAAATATTTCATAATGAGGTTTAGATTTCGCAAAATTTAAAACATTTTGAACATCATTTATTACTAAGCAATTATCTCTTTTATATTCTTTGTCACGAGTTAAGATTATATTTTTTCTATTTGGGAGGGGGCGACCAATTGAGTCAAATGTTTTTCTTCCCATAATAATATAGTTATTTTCTGTAATTTTTTTAAAATTCTTTAAATCTTCAGATAGTTTCCATGGTAGAGTGTTTTCTTTACCTATTCCATGATTCTTATCGTAAGCCACTATTAATGAAATCATTGATCATAGAGTTAATTTTTTTAAGTTTAGTTATTTTAACAGGTTGTTTGATATTTAAATAGTTTTGTGGTTTTAAAAAATGTGTGATAAAATCATCGAGCTTATGTTTTAAGCAAAAAAGTAATTGTTTAACTAAAAAATCATACATCTTGTATAACTTTATTCTCAAAGGGTGTCTTTTGATTGTTGAGAGTAAAATGGATGTAGGTTATAACCCAAAATAGAGGATAAAATTATGTCTTTAATGAAAGAAATGTTGTCTGCTGGTGTTCACTTTGGACACAAAAAAGCTTTCTGGAACCCAAAAATGAATGAGTATATCTTTGGTATTAACCATGGTGTGCATATCATAAACCTAGAAAAAACAGTTCCACTTTTCCAAGATGCAGTAAACTTTGTTGGTAAAACTGTAGCTAATGGTGGGAAAGTTCTTTTTGTTGGTACAAAAAGACAAGCTCAAGATATAGTTGAAGCAGAAGCTAAAAGATGTGGTATGCCATTCGTTAGTCATAGATGGTTAGGTGGAATGTTAACTAACTATAAAACTGTTAGACAGTCTATTAAAAGATTGGCCCAATTAGAAAAAATGAAAGAAGATGGTACATTAAATTCTTTAACTAAGAAGGAAATGCTTCAAAACCTTAGAACTATTGAGAAGTTGGAGAAAGTTCTTGGTGGTATTAAAGAGATGGGCGGTATTCCTGATGCTATCGTTGTTATTGATAGTAATAAAGAGCACATTGCTATTCAAGAAGCTAAAAAATTAGGTATTAAAGTGGTCTCTATAGTTGATACTAACTCTAATCCAGAATATATTGATTACATCATCCCAGGAAATGATGATGCAGTTAAGTCTATTTCTTTTTATATGAAAAAATTTGCTGATGCTATTATTGATGCTCAGGGCTTAGATAGAGCTTTAGAAGCTAAAGATGATGAGTCTGCTGAAGTTCAACAAGCACAATAAGAAAAGGAGCTAAAAAACAATGTCAAATATTTCTGCTACTTTAGTAAAGGAACTTAGAGAAAGAACTGGTGCTGGCATGATGGAGTGTAAAAAAGCTCTAGTTGCTGCAAATGGTGATATTGAAAAAGCTGCTGAAGAGATGAGAATTTCTGGTCAAGCTAAGGCTGATAAAAAAGCTTCTCGTATTGCTGCAGAAGGTGTTATTGAGGCGTATGCTGCTGATGGTAGAGCTGTGTTGCTTGAAATCAATTCAGAAACTGATTTCGTAGCAAGGGATGAAAGCTTCAAGGCTTTTGCTGCAAATGCAGTAAAAGCAGCTCATGCGGCTAAAGCTACAACAGTAGAAGCAGTATTAGAAGCTAAAATGTTTAATGGTGAAACTGTAGATGAAGCACGTAAAAACTTAATCGCTAAAATTGGTGAAAATATTCAGGTTAGAAGAATCAAGACTACAGATGCTCCTGTTCTTGGTGCTTATGTCCATGGTGGTAAGATAGGTGTTATTACTGCATTAGAAGGTGGTGATGAGACTTTAGCTAAAGATATAGCTATGCATGTTGCTGCAGTTAACCCTATGGTTGTTTCTGGTGAACAAGTTCCAGCTGATGTTGTTGCTAAAGAAAAAGAAATCTTTACAGCTCAAGCAAAAGAGAGTGGGAAGCCTATTGAAATTATTGAAAAAATGATTGAAGGTAGGATTCGTAAATTCTTAGATGAAGTTGCTCTTCTTGGCCAAGCTTTTGTAAAAGATCCTAGTATTAAAGTAGAAAAACTTGTTAAAGATAAATCTGCAAAAGTTTTAAATTTTATTCGTTTGGATGTTGGTGAAGGTATTGAGAAAAAAGAAGAAGACTTTGCAACAGAAGTAATGAATCAAATAAAAGGTTAATTTATGTCAGCTGCTCCAAAGCTTAAAAGAATTTTATTAAAGCTTAGTGGAGAATCTCTTGCTGGAAACAATGGTTTTGGGATAGATGTTTTTAATGCTCAAGCTATTATTTCTCAGATAAAAAAACTTGTAGATATGGGTGTTGAAATCGCTATAGTTATTGGCGGTGGAAATATTTTAAGAGGCGGCAGAGCTAATTTTGGAGACAGAATTAGAAGATCTACTGCTGATTCTATGGGTATGATTGCTACTATGATAAATGCTCTAGCTTTGCGAGACATGCTTCTGAGCGAGGGAGTGGAGGCTGAGGCTTTTTCTGCTAGGAGTATAGATTCTTTAATAAAATCTGCAAGTGCCCATGAGTTTAATATAGCTTTAAATGAAGGTAAGGTTGTTATATTCTCTGGTGGAACTGGTAACCCTTTTGTGACTACTGATAGTGCTGCTAGTCTTAGAGCTGTTGAAATAGGTGCAAACGCTTTGCTTAAAGCAACTACTGTTGATGGCGTTTATGATAAGGATCCAAATAAGTATGCTGATGCAAAGAGGTTTGATAGCATTACTTTTGATGAGGTTTTGAGTAAAGAACTTTCTGTTATGGACTTAGGATCTTTTCTTCAGTGTAGAGATTTTAATATACCAATATATGTTTTTGATATGCAAAAAGAAAATGCTTTATTAGATGCTGTAGTCAATAGTAGTTGTGGAACCTGGGTCGTTTAAATTAATTTATAGAGGTTATTTAGTAATATGATAAATGAAATTTTAAAAGATGCTGAAGTTAGGATGCAAAAAAGCTTGGATGTTTTGTCTGATGATCTAGCTAAGGTTAGAACGGGTAGGGCTCATCCTGATATTCTTGCACATATCGTGATAGATTATTATGGGGTAGAGACTCCTGTTACACAAGCTGCTAGTATAACTGTTTTGGATGCTAGAACTTTGGGTATTACGCCTTGGGAAAAGGGCTTGGCAGGTAAAATTGAAAAGGCTATTATTTCTTCAGATTTGGGCCTCAATCCTACTAATCTTGGAGATTCTCTTAGAATTCCTATGCCAGCTCTCAATGAGGAAAGAAGAAAAGAGCTTGTAAAGCTAGTAAGATCTGAGACAGAAAATGGTAAAATTTCTGTTAGAAATATTCGTAGAGATGCTAATGGCGATATAAAAGAGCTTCTTAAAGAGAAAGAAATTACTGAGGATGAAGCAAAAAGAGCTGAGGATAGTATTCAGAAGATAACGGATAAGATGATTGCTCAGGCTGATGCTTTGTGTACTAAGAAAGAGCAGGATCTAATGGCGATATAGTTGTTTCTTAATAATTTCTTGTATTTAATCAGAATCTTTTTTATCATTTATACATTCTAATTTCAAAATTTATTCTATGAGTTTTGGTGAAGAGCCTAATCTTAGGCATATTGCTGTTATTATGGATGGTAATGGCAGATGGGCAAAGAGTAGGTTTAAGCCAAGAATTTTTGGTCATAGAAGTTCTGTTTCTAGAGTTGATTCTACTATAGAATATTGTACTGAAAATGATGTGCAAGCTCTTACATTATTTGCATTTGGTAGAGATAATTGGTCTCGCCCTAAAGATGAGGTTGATGATCTTATGGAGTTATTTTTGAAGACTCTAGAGAATAAGGCAGAAAAGCTTCACAAAAATAATGTTAAACTAACAGTTGTTGGAGATAGAAAGAGATTATCATCTGAGTTGCTTGCAAAAATTGAAGAGGTTGAGAAGCTTACAGCTCAAAATAGCGCTTTAGATTTGAGGTTGGCTGTTGATTATGCGGGTAGGTGGGAGATATTAGAGGCTGTTAAGTCTTTATGTTTGGAGCTTTCTGGCGATGAGGAAAGGATTAGAGATATAGAGATGCAAGATTTTGAGAAAAAACTTGTGGCGGGGTCTTTGCCTGTGGATTTGCTTATTAGAACGAGTGGAGAGGTTAGGCTTAGTGATTTTATGCTTTGGCAACTGGCATATGCAGAGATGTATTTCACAAAAGTTATGTGGCCTGACTTTACAAAGAAGGAAATGCAAAAGGCAGTTGACTATTATTACACAAGACAAAGAAGATTTGGAAAAACTTCGTAGTTTATTAATTTGGGATGGATAAAAAATAATGAAACAAAGAATAGTTACTGGAGTATTGCTAGCTCTTGTTGTGTTTGGATTTTTACTTGTTGCTTCGGATTATATTTTCGGGGTTGGTGTGTTTTTGGTTGCTATACTTGGTGCGTATGAGTGGATTAGGTTGGCTGGAGTAAGTAATAATGAGGATATTATTAAGTATTTAGCGATTTATGGTGTTTTAGCCATACTGGTTGCAGCGTTATTTAAATATATACAATTCATTTTTCCAGTTTTTTGGTTGTATGGCGTATATAAGCTTTATCAGTATGAGAAAGAAAAGATTGAGAAATTAACATCTCTAGAAATACTTATCTTTGGTGCTTTTGCGCTAACACCTTTTGCCGCATCGCTGTATGTGTTACATAGCAATGGTATTGCATGGGTGTTTTTATTTATATTGATTATAGCTGCTGCTGATAGTGGAGCATACTTTGTTGGAAAGTCTATGGGTAAAACACTGCTGCTTCCAAGATTAAGCCCTAAAAAAACTATAGAAGGACTGATTGGTGGACTTATTTTAGCAATTATCGTTTCTATAGTGTTTTTGTTATTTATGGATTTAGGTTTTTTAAAGTATTTGCTTATGATCATTGTTTGTGGAGTTGTATCAATAGTTTCTGTTATTGGGGATGTTTTTGAGAGTATGATAAAGAGGGTTGCTGGGGTTAAAGATAGTGGAGATATTTTACCTGGTCACGGAGGTATTCTTGATAGAATAGATGGTTATTTGCCAACTCTGCCTTTATTTGTGTTTTTGGGATATGTTGTAGGTGTTTTAAACTTTTAATTTTGGAGTTTTATTTTGATAGGAAGGGTTCAAATAAAAATATTGAACAAAGAATTGATTGGTGATATTCCTCGGTATGCAACTTTAGGATCAGCGGGAGTTGACTTGACTGCTTGTATTAAGGAGAGTGTTTTTCTTGGGCCTGGAGAGTGTAAGCTTGTTGGGACTGGGATCGCAATAAATATTGCCAATCCTGATTTGGCTGCTTTAATTTTACCAAGGTCTGGCTTGGGCCATAAAAAAGGCTTGGTGCTAGGTAATGGTACTGGGTTGATTGATTCGGACTATCAGGGTGAGTTGATGGTTTCTTGTTTTAATCGCTCTAAGGAGGCTATAGAAATAATTCCTTTAATGAGATTTGCACAGTTAGTTATTATTCCTGTGGTGCAAGCGGAATTTGACTTGGTAGAAGAGTTTGATGATGTGACAAGTAGAGCAAGCGGTGGTTTTGGCCATACAGGAGAGATTTAATGTTTTTTAATGTTCCAAATTTATTAACTTTTGGAAGGTTGTTTTTAATACCCTTTATGATTATTTGTTTTTATATTGATTTTAAGCATCATCATGGGGTAACTGCGACATTATTTCTGTTAGGTGCTGCGACAGATTGGTTGGATGGTTATCTGGCTAGAAGATGGGAGCAAACATCAAAATTGGGAGCTTTCTTGGATCCTGTTGCAGATAAGCTAATAGTTGCTACAGCTCTTTGTTTGTTTGTTGAGATGTATCCTTATTGGTGGGCTACAATTCCAGCTATTATAATGATTTGTCGAGAAATTTTAGTTTCAGCATTGAGAGAGTGGATGGCTGAATTGGGCCAGAGAAGTGTGGTTAAGGTTGGTTATTGGGGAAAGGTTAAAACTGCTGCTCAAATGACGGCTTTATTTATATTTTTAATCAAGCCAGCTATACATTTTGAGACTTCTGTTGATTATTCTAGTTTTAATACTTGGTTTATTTTGTTGGGCTTTTTTATGCTTTATGTAGCTGTAGTTCTTACGGTATATTCTATGTGTAATTATTTATATGTTGCATTTAAGTCTATTTTTGGAAAACAAAACTAGCTGGTTTTTTGCTTTTCTTTATCTTTCTTTTTTGATATGATTTGTGCGTAATGCTATTTTTACAGTTAAATGGCGTGAAAATATATAAATTAAATACTGATGTAAAATAAAAACGGAGAATAATAACTAATGGCAACAGTCAATCAGTTGGTGAACAGCCCTCGTAAGAGATCGGTTGTTAAATCTAAGGTGCCTGCGTTAAAGGCGTGTCCTCAAAGAAGAGGGGTTTGTACAAGAGTTTATACAACAACTCCTAAGAAGCCTAACTCAGCACTTAGAAAAGTTGCTCGTGTAAGATTAACGAGTGGTTTTGAAGTTACAAGTTATATTGGTGGTGAAGGTCACAACCTGCAAGAGCATAGTGTTGTTCTTATAAGAGGTGGTAGGGTTAAAGATTTACCCGGTGTGCGTTACCATATCGTAAGGGGTGCTTTAGATACTTCAGGCGTTAATAATCGTAAGCATGGTCGTTCTAAGTACGGTACTAAGCGTCCTAAGTCTTAGTTTGTGTTTAAATTAAATTTAAAAAGGTGTATTAATGTCTAGAAGAAATAGAGCCCCTAAGCGTGATATTTTACCAGATCCAAAGTATAAGAGTCAGGTTGTAGCTAAATTTGTAAATCATATTATGTTAGATGGTAAGAAGTCTGTTGCAGAAAAAATTGTTTATGGTGCGTTTGATAAGATTAAAGCGAAAGATTCTTCAGTTAATGAAGTGGAAGTTTTTGAGAGTGCTTTAGAGAGTATTAGTCCTTTAGTTGAGGTTAAGTCTCGTAGGGTTGGTGGTGCGACATATCAGGTTCCTGTTGAGGTTAGACCTGAGCGTCGTCAAACTTTAGGTATGAGATGGATTATAGAAGCAGCCCGTAAAAGAAAAGAGAGTACTATGGGTGATAGAGTGGCTGCTGAGCTACTTGAAGCTGTTGAAGGTAGGGGCGCTGCTATCAAAAAGAGAGAAGATACTCATAAAATGGCGGAAGCAAATAAAGCATTTGCTCATTTCCGTTGGTAATTTAAGGGAGAAATATAGTGTCTCGTAAAACGGTTTTAGAGAAATATAGAAATATTGGTATCTGTGCTCATGTTGACGCAGGTAAGACTACAACTACAGAGCGTATTCTATTTTACACTGGTTTGTCTCACAAGATTGGTGAGGTTCATGACGGTGCTGCTACTATGGATTGGATGGAGCAGGAGCAGGAAAGGGGTATTACTATTACTTCTGCTGCTACTACTACATTTTGGAAAGGTATGGATCAGCAATTTGATGAGCATCGTATTAATATTATTGATACTCCAGGTCACGTTGACTTCACTATTGAGGTAGAGCGTTCATTGCGTGTACTTGATGGTGCTGTGGTTGTTTTTTGTGGATCGTCTGGTGTCGAGCCTCAGTCAGAGACTGTATGGCGTCAAGCTAATAAATATGGTGTGCCAAGAATTGTTTTTGTAAATAAGATGGATAGATCTGGTGCGGACTTTGAAAGAGTGTGTGCTCAAATTAGGACTCGTCTTAAAGCTACTGTAGTTCCTGTTCAGTTGAATATTGGTGCTGAAGAAGATTTTAAGGGCGTGGTAGATCTAATTAGGATGAAAGCTATCATGTGGAATGAGGCTGATCAAGGTCTTACTTATGACTTGGTTGATATTCCAGTAGAGCTTCAAGATAGGGCTGAAGAGCTTCGTATGGAGATGGTTGAAGCAGCGGCTGAGTCTTCTGAAGAGTTGATGGAAAAATATTTAGAAGGCGGCGAGCTTTCTGAAGATGAGATTCATGAAGGATTACGTAGACGTGTAATTAATAATGAGATTGTTTTAGCATTCTGTGGCTCGGCTTTTAAGAATAAGGGTGTTCAGGCTGTTCTTGATGGTGTTGTGCGATATTTGCCAGCACCTAACCAAGTTCCTGCTATTAAGTGTGAAACTGAAGATGGTCAGCCAGCAGCAAGAAAATCTTCTGATGATGAGCCTTTTGCAGCATTGGCATTTAAGTTGGCTACTGACCCATTTGTTGGTAACCTTACATTTATACGTGTTTACTCAGGTGTTCTTAAGTCTGGCGATGCGGTTTATAACCCGGTTAAGAGTAAAAAAGAGCGTGTAGGGCGTATTGTCCAAATGCATGCTAATAAGCGTGAAGAAATTAAAGAAGTTAGGGCTGGTGATATAGCTGCTTGTATTGGTCTTAAGGATGTAACTACTGGTGATACGTTGTGTGATCTTGATAAGGTGGTAATTCTTGAGAGAATGGAGTTTCCAGAGCCGGTTATTTCTGTTGCTGTTGAACCTAAAACAAAGGCAGATCAAGAGAAGATGGGTATTGCCTTAGGTAAGTTAGCTGCGGAAGATCCTTCATTTAGAGTGAAAACTGATGAGGAAAGTGGTCAAACAATTATCTCTGGTATGGGAGAGCTTCACTTAGATATTATTGTTGATCGTATGAGAAGAGAGTTTAAAGTAGAAGCAAATGTTGGTAATCCGCAAGTTGCATACAGAGAGACTATTAAATCAACTGTTGAGCAAGAGTCTAAATTTGTTCGTCAATCGGGTGGTCGTGGTCAATATGGTCATGTATATGTAAAATTTGAGCCTCTATCTGGCCAGGATGAAAATGGTGAAGATAAGGTTTATGAGTTTGTTGATGCTATCGTTGGCGGTGTTGTTCCTAAGGAATATATAGGTTCTGTTTCTAAAGGTATTGAAGAGCAGTTATCAAATGGTGTTTTGGCTGGGTATCCTATGATAGGTGTTAAAGCTACATTGTTTGATGGTTCTTATCATGATGTTGACTCTAGTGAGATGGCATTCAAGATTGCTGGATCTATGGCTCTTAAAGAGGGCGCTAAAAAAGCAAACGCATGCATACTTGAACCTATAATGAAGGTTGAGGTTGTAACTCCAGAGGATTATCTTGGAGATGTTATGGGAGACCTTAATAGAAGAAGAGGTATTATTGAGGGTATGGATGAAAATCCAAGTGGTAGAGTTGTAAGTGCTCTAGTTCCTCTTGCTGAAATGTTTGGTTATGCTACTAATGTTCGTTCAATGAGCCAAGGTAGAGCATCTTTCTCTATGGAGTTTAAAAAGTATGCTGAAGTACCAAGCAATATTGCTGATGAAATAATAAAAAAACGTAACGCTTAATTGAAAAGGGTATAAATAAAATGGCTATAAATAATCAACGTATTAGAATTAGACTAAAGGCCTTTGATCACAAGCTTATTGACGCTTCTACTCAGGAGATTGTTGATACAGCTAAGAAAACAGGGGCTCAGGTTAAGGGACCTATTCCTTTGCCTATGCGTAAAGAGAGATTCACAATTCTTATTTCTCCTCACGTAAATAAAAAGGCGAGAGATCAATATGAAATAAGAACTCATAAGAGATTAATTGATATTGTTGAGCCTACAGATAAGACTGTTGATGCTTTAATGAAGCTTGATTTAGCTTCAGGTGTTGATGTTCAAATTAGTTTGAGTTAATATATATTACCTTTTTTAAAGGTGTAATTAACTTTGGTCTTCGTGGTCAATCGTAATCATGGAGTTAAATAATAATAATAGAGGATAAAATATGTCTTTAGGATTAGTTGGTCGCAAATGTGGTATGACTCGTATTTTTACTGAAGATGGCGTTTCTATTCCTGTAACTGTAGTTCATATTGAGCCAAATGTTGTTGCTCAGGTTAAAACTACTGAAACAGATGGGTATAGTGCTGTTCAAGTAACTACTGGTTTTAAGAAGCGTTCGAATGTTAACAAGCCTTTAGCTGGACATTTTGCTAAAGCTGGTGTTGAGCCGGGCCGTGGTTTGTGGGAGTTTGTTGTTGAGTCTACTGATGATCTTCAAGTTGGAGCATCTGTTGATGCTAGTGTTTTTGAAGCAGGTCAAAAAGTGGATGTAAGAGGTGTTTCTAAGGGTAAAGGTTTTGCTGGTGTTGTAAAGCGTCACAATTTCAGAACTCAAGATGCTTCTCATGGTAACTCACTGTCTCATAGGGTTCACGGCTCTACAGGTCAAAACCAGACCCCAGGTAGAGTATTCAAGGGTAAGAAGATGGCTGGTCATATGGGTAATGAAAATGTTACTATTCAGTCACTTGAGGTTGTTAAAGTTGACGTGGAAAATGGATTATTGCTTTTAAAAGGTGGTATTCCAGGATCTGTTGGTGGAAATGTTATTGTTTCTCCAGCGGTTAAAAGTTAGTAGAATTATACCGGAGATTTGTTGTGGACTTAAATATTAAATCATTGACTGGTAATGAAACTGGCTCTTTAGGTGTTGCGGATAGTGTTTTCGCTACGGATTATAATGAGTCTTTGATTCACCAGGTTGTTGTAGCTTATATGGCAGGTGCTCGTCAAGGAACAAAAGCTCAAAAAACTAGATCTGAAGTTTCTGGCGGTGGAGCTAAACCTTGGAGACAAAAGGGTACAGGTAGAGCAAGAGCGGGTACAATTCGTTCACCTATTTTTAGAAAGGGTGGTGTTACGTTTGCTGCTAAGCCAAGAAGTTATAAGCAGAAAGTTAATCGTAAGATGTATGTTGGGGCTATGAAGTCAATTTTGTCAGAGTTAGTAAGAGCTGATAGAATGAGATTGATTGATGCCTTAGCTTTACAGACTCCAAAAACAAAAGAATTTAAAGGCTTGGTTGATAGTTTAAATGTGAAAGATGTTCTTTTTGTTGTAGGTGTTGAAGAGTTTAGTGAGAATTTATATCTTTCTTCTAGAAACCTTAAAAATGTTGCAGTTTGTGATTCTATGGATATTAATCCAGTTTCTCTTATGTGCTTCGAAAATGTAGTTGTTACTGAGAAAGCTATAAAAGAAATAGAGGAGAAATTAGCATGAATTCACAAGAAAAATTGTTAAGAACGATTGTAAGACCTCATGTTTCTGATAAGTCTTATGGTTTGGCGGATGGTAGCTCAACTATAGTTTTTCAGGTGGCTTCTGTTGCTAATAAGTATGATGTAAAAGATGCTGTCGAGAAACTTTTTGAAGTAAAAGTTGAGTCGGTTAATATCCTTAATGTTAAAGGCAAGGCACGTAGATTTGGTCGTGTTGAAGGCAGAACAAAAGCTTGGAAGAAGGCTTATGTTAAGTTGGCTGAAGGACATGATATTAATTTTGTTGGTGCAGAGTAATTTTAGGAAGGTTTTATAGTCATGATTGAAATTAAAAAAGCTAAACCTACATCCCCTGGTCGTCGCCACGTTATTAGTGTAAAAAATACGGAACTACATACAGGTAAGCCATTTAAGGGTTTAGTAGAGAAGAAAAAGAAAAATGCTGGTAGAAATAATACTGGTAGAATAACTGTTCGTCATCAAGGCGGTGGACAGAGACAACATTATCGTATTGTTGATTTTAAAAGAAATAAAGATGGTATAGTTGCGAAAGTTGAGAGAATTGAATATGATCCTAACCGTAGTGCTAATATTGCTTTAGTTTTGTATTCTGATGGTGAGAGAAGATACGTTATTGCGCCAAAGGGATTGAAAAAAGATATGGAAATTATTTCTGGAGAGAAGGTTGATGTTGCTGTTGGTAACTGTATGCCTTTAAGAAATATTCCTCTTGGTACGGTTGTTCATAATATTGAGATGAAGCCTAAAAAAGGCGCTCAAATGATTAGAAGTGCTGGTACTTTTGCTCAGCTAGTTGGTAAGGATAATGCGTATGCTATTATTCGTTTAAGATCAGGTGAGATGAGAAGGGTATTATTGGATTGTAGGGCTGTGATTGGAGTTGTTTCAAATTCTGAGCATAACTTGAAATCTTTAGGTAAAGCAGGAGCTAGTCGTTGGAGAGGTATTAGACCTACTGTCAGAGGTGTTGCGATGAACCCGGTAGATCACCCGCATGGTGGTGGTGAGGGTCGTACTTCTGGTGGTAGACATCCTGTTACACCTTGGGGTGTTCCAACTAAAGGTTATAAGACGCGTAAGAATAAGCGTTCTAATAAGTTGATTGTTCAAAAACGTAAGTAATTAGGGAGAAAGTTGTGCCTCGTTCATTAAAAAAAGGACCTTTTGTTGATCATCATCTTTTAAAGAAGGTTTTTGAAGCGCAAGAAAGTAATTCTAAAAAGCCAATCAAAACATGGTCTAGAAGATCAATGATTGTGCCAGATATGATAGGTTTAACTATAGCTGTACATAATGGTCAACAACATGTACCTGTTCTTATGACAGAAGAAATGGTTGGTCATAAGTTAGGTGAGTTTGTTTTGACTCGCAATTATCGTGGACATGCTGCTGATAAAAAAGCTAAGAAAAAATAGTTGAGGGTTAATATGGAAGTACAAGCTAAATTAAAGTTTGCAAGAATTTCAGCTCAAAAGTGTAGGCTGGTTGCTGACCAAGTCAGAGGCTTACCTGTAGATAAAGCTATAAATCTTCTAACTTTTAGTAACAAAAAAGCTGCAGTTTTAGTAAAAGAGGTTTTAAGCTCTGCTATTGCTAATGCTGAGCATAATGATGGTATGGATGTAGACTCATTATATGTTTCGACTATCTTTATTGATGAAGGACCTACTATGAAGCGTTTTGAAGCTAGAGCAAAAGGTAGGGGTAATCGTATTTTAAAAAGAACTTCACACATTACTGTGAAAGTTGCTGAAAAAAATTAAGAGGTATAGATAATGGGTCAAAAAGTAAATCCTAATGGTATTCGCTTAGGTTATATTAGAGACTGGCGTTCAACTTGGTATGCTGACTCTTCTAGCTATGCTAATAATCTTAATGAAGATATTAAAGTTAGAGAGTTTTTGCACAAAAAACTTGCTTCAGCGGCAGTTAGTAAAATAGTAATTGAGAGACCTGCTCAAAATGCTAAAGTAACTATTCACACAGCAAGACCAGGAATCGTTATTGGTAAGAAGGGTGAGGATGTTGAAAGGCTTCGTTCAGATATTCATAAAATAATGGGTGTTCCTGTTCAAGTTAATATAGAAGAAGTTCGTAAACCTGAGTTAGATGCTAGATTAGTTGCGGAAAGTGTTGCGCAACAGTTAGAGAAAAGGGTTATGTTTAGAAGAGCTATGAAAAAAGCTATTCAGTCTGCTATGAAATCTGGTGCTAAGGGTATTAAGATTATGGTTAGTGGTAGACTTGGAGGTGCTGAAATTGCTCGTTCTGAATGGGCTAGAGAAGGTAGAGTTCCTCTTCAAACATTTAGAGCTGATGTTGATTATTCAACTGCGCAAGCTTTAACAACTTATGGAATTATTGGTGTTAAAGTTTGGATCTATAAGGGTGAGATTCTTCCTGGTCAAATAGCTGAGAAGAATAGTAATAGAAAAGGAGCTAAATAATGCTACAGCCTAAGCGTACAAAGTTTCGTAAACAGCAAAAGATGCGTAATAGGGGGTTGGCTCACAGGGGTAATAAAGTAAGCTTTGGTGAGTTTGGTCTTCAGGCTACTTCTAGGGGTAGAATTACTGCTAGACAAATAGAAGCTGGAAGAAGAGCTATTAATCGTCATATTAAGCGTGGTGGTAAGGTTTGGATTAGAATATTTCCAGATAAACCTATTACAGAAAAGCCTTTAGAAGTTCGTATGGGTAAAGGTAAAGGTTCTGTTGAATATTGGGTTGCTCAAATTCAGCCAGGACGTGTTTTATATGAGATAACAGGTGTTAAAGAAGAGTTAGCTAGAGAAGCTTTTGCAAGAGCTGCTGCTAAGTTACCAGTCTCTACAACTTTTGTTGAAAAACAGGTGATGTAATGAAGAGAAAAGATACTTTAAAAGATTATAGAAATAAAAGTGTTTCTGAGTTGCAGGATTTGAAAATTGAGTTATTGCAACAACTATTTTCACTTCGCATGCAAAAGGGTACTGGGCAATTAAACAAGAATCACTTATTTAAAAGTGCTAAAAGAAATATTGCTCGTATAAATTCGATAATATCAGAAAAAGAAATAGGTGCTTAAAGTATGAGCGATAAAATCAGAGTGCTAGAAGGTAAAGTTTCTAGTGATGCTATGGACAAAAGCGTTGTCGTTAAAGCAGAAAGATATGTAAAACATCCTCTTTACGGTAAGTTTGTAAGAAAAACTACAAAGTATTATGTTCATGATGAAAAAAATGAGTGTAAAAAAGGTGATGTTATAACTTTTAAAGAAACTAAACCCTATTCTAAAATGAAGAAGTGGTGCTTAGTGGATATTATCCATAGAGAAAAATAAATAAGTTTGATTTTATTTTTGTTTATTGGTATATTTGTTGGACTTAAAAGTGCTTCCGCTAGCACTGGTCTTATATTAATGAATAAGGATTTTGTATGATTCAGATGCAAACAGAACTCCAGGTTGCTGATAACAGTGGTGCAAAGAGAGTAGAATGTATTAAAGTTTTAGGTGGTTCACATCGTAGATATGCATCTATTGGAGATGTTATTAAAGTTACTGTGAAAGAAGCTGCTCCAAGAGGTAAAGCTAAAAAAGGTTCTGTATATAACGCTGTTGTTGTTAGAACAGCTAAGGGTGTTCGTAGAAAGGATGGTTCAGTAGTTCGTTTTGATGGTAATGCTGCTGTATTATTGAACGCTAATGGTCAACCTATAGGAACTCGTATTTTTGGTCCAGTAACAAGAGAGCTTCGTAGTGAGAAGTTTATGAAGATCGTTTCTCTGGCGCCAGAAGTTTTATAGTATATTTTGAGGTGAGAGATGAATAGATTAAAAAAAGGCGATGATGTAATTGTTATTGCTGGTAAAGATAAAGGTCGTAGAGGGACTGTTAAGTCATTTACTAAAGGCGGTTCTTTAATCTTGGTTGAAGGTATTAATGTGGTTAAAAAGCATGTTAAGCCAAACCCAAATAAAGGTGTGGAAGGCGGAGTTGTTGAAAAAGAGCTTCCTATTCATGCTTCTAACGTTGCTATATATAATCCAACTACTGAAAAAGCTGATAGAGTGGGTTATAGATTGGTTGAGGAAAATAAAAAAGTTCGCTATTTTAAGTCAAATGGTGAATTGGTAGATCTATA
This sequence comes from Pseudofrancisella aestuarii, assembly GCF_003574475.2. NCBI lineage: Bacteria > Pseudomonadati > Pseudomonadota > Gammaproteobacteria > Thiotrichales > Francisellaceae > Pseudofrancisella > Pseudofrancisella aestuarii. The sequence goes on from NZ_QLIS02000002.1 coordinate 191,679, forward strand.
GGCGGTTGTTTGTATGGCAAGACTAAAAGATTATTATCAGAATGAGCTTGTTGCTAAATTAAAAAATGAGCTTGGTTTAGATAATGTTATGGAAGTACCTCGTATTGAGAAGATTACTCTTAATATGGGTGTTGGTGATGCGGCAAAAGACAAAAAGATAATGACTTTTGCTGTAAAAGATTTGACAGCTATTGCTGGTCAGAATCCTGTTGTTACTAAGTCTAGAAAATCTATTGCAGGTTTTAAAATTCGTGATGGTTGGCCGATAGGGTGTAAAGTGACTCTACGTGGCGAGCGTATGTATGAATTTTTAGATAGACTTATAACAATTGCTATTCCTAGAATTAGAGATTTTAGGGGCTTAAGTGCTAAATCTTTTGATGGTAGCGGTAATTATAGTTTGGGTATGAAAGAGCAAATATCATTCCCAGAAATAGACTATGATAAGATCGACACTATTAGAGGTTTAGATATTTCAATAACTACTACTGCTAAAAATGATGATCAAGGAAGAGCTTTGCTTAAAGCATTTGGTTTTCCTTTGAAGTCTTAATTTTATATTGGGGTTTTAAATGGCAAAAGAAGGAATGATTCAGAGAGAATTAAAGAGAGAGAAATTAGTAGCTAAATATGCTCAAAAAAGAGCTGAGCTTAAGGCTATTATTCTTGATATTAACTCTACTGAAGAGCAAAAGTGGGAAGCTCAAATTAAACTGCAAAAATTACCAGTGAACTCTTCTGCATCTAGAGTGCAAAGAAGATGTAGAGTAACAGGTAGACCGCATGCTGTATATAGAAAATTCGGGTTGTGCCGTAATAAGCTTAGAGAGTATGCGATGGCAGGTGATGTTCCTGGTTTGAAAAAGGCTAGTTGGTAATAAGGAATTTAAATATGAGTATGCAAGATCCTATTTCGGATATGTTTACAAGAATTAGAAATGGTTTTTCTTCTGGTAAAGAAACTGTTTCTATTCCTTTTTCTAAAATGAAAATGGAAATAGCAAATTTTTTGGTAAAAGAAGGATATGTAGCTGGTTGTACTAAAGAAACTAGTGATAAAGCGCATTCTTTTATAAATATCGAACTTAAGTACCACAATGGTTCTCCTGTTATCGAAATGATAAAGAGAGTTAGTAGACCAAGTTTGAGAATATATAAATCACATGCTGATTTACCAAAAGTTTATGGTGGCTTTGGAGTTGCTATAATTTCTACCTCTAAAGGTATAGTTAGTGATAGAAAAGCGAGATCTCTTGGTGTTGGTGGTGAAATTATAGGCTATGTAGCTTAATAAACCGTTGGAGGTAATTGAAAATGTCTAGAATAGGTAAGAAACCTGTCGTTATTCCAAGCGGTGTTACAATTAATGTTGCAGCTGGTAATGAAGTTCAAGTTAAGAGCTCTAAAGCTACACTGACTAAAACTTTTTCTTCTGATGTAACATTTGATGTTGCTGCTGACGTTGCTACTATAAAGCCAGTTAATAATAGTAAGAATGCTGTTGCTCAGTCAGGTACAGCAAGAGCTATTCTGAGTAATATGGTTGAAGGCGTAAGTAAAGGTTTTGAGAAAAAACTTAGAATTATAGGTGTTGGTTATCGTGCTAAAGCTCAAGGTAGTGAGCTAAATTTAACACTTGGTTTTTCTCATCCAGTTGTTTATAAGCTTCCTCAGGGTGTGACAGCAGAAACTCCTGCTCCTACAGAAATAATTCTTAAAGGGGCTGATAAAGAGCTTTTGGGTAAAGTCGCTGCTGAGATTAGGGACTATAGAAAGCCTGAGCCATATAAAGGTAAAGGTGTTCGTTATGATGACGAATATGTAGCTAAGAAAGAAGCTAAGAAGAAGTAGTATTATAAGGTAGTAATTATTATGGATAAAAAAACTGCTCGTTTGAATCGTAGTAAGCGTACTAGAATTAAACTAAGAGAGCTTGAGCAAATAAGACTTTGTGTTTTTAGAACACCAAGACATATTTATGCACAAGTTATTTCAGGGGATGGTTCTGTTGTATTAGCTTCTGCATCTACAGTTGAAAAAGATATTAAATCAAAGTGTAAGTACACTGGTAACGTTGCTTCTGCTGCAGTCGTTGGTGAAGTTGTGGCTAACAGATGTAAAGAGAAAGGAATTGAAAAAGTTGCTTTTGATAGATCTGGATATAAGTATCACGGCCGTGTAAAAGCTTTAGCAGATGCTGCTAGAGAGCATGGTTTGCAGTTTTAATTAAAAAAATATGGATGATGATTCATTATGTCTAATGAAGTAAAAAAGAATGAAGAGCTGATTGAAAAATTAGTTAGTGTTAAGAGACACTCTAAAACGGTAAAAGGTGGTAGAATCATGAGCTTTGCTGCTTTAACTGTTGTAGGTGATGGTAAAGGTAGAATTGGTATTGGTAGAGGTAAGTCAAGAGAAGTGCCTGTTGCTATACAAAAAGCTATGGAAAACGCTAAAAAAAATATGGTGTCAGTTAACCTTAATGTCGATACTTTATGGTATCCAGTGATGTCTTCTCATGGCGCTTCTAAAGTATTTATGCAACCAGCTTCTCAAGGTACTGGTATTATTGCTGGTGGTGCGATGCGTTCTGTTTTTGAAGTTGTTGGAGTTCATAACGTTTTAGCTAAAACTTATGGTTCAACAAATCCTGTGAACGTTGTGAGAGCTACAATTGCTGGATTAGCTAAAATAAAATCACCAGAAGAGATCGCTGATAAAAGAGGTCTTTCTATTGAAGAAATTCAGGAGTAGTTTAACATGACTCAAGCTAAAACATTCAAAGTTACCCTTGTTAAAAGTTTAAATGGTAGAAAAGAAAACCATATAGCTTGTGCTAGAGGGTTAGGCTTAAGAAAAATAAACCACACAGTTGAAGTTTTAGATACAGCTGCAAATCGTGGTATGGCTAATAAAATATATTATATGGTTAAAATAGAGGGGTAGTATAATGAAATTAAATACAATTGCTCCTGCTCATGGCTCTAAAAGTGCGCCTAAAAGATTGGGTCGTGGTATTGGCAGTGGTTTAGGAAAAACTTCTGGTAAGGGTCACAAAGGTCAAAAAGCGCGTGCAGGTGGCTATCATAAGGTAGGTTTTGAAGGTGGTCAAATGCCTTTACAAAGAAGATTACCAAAATTTGGTTTTACTTCTGCTTCTAAGAGATATACTGCTGAAATAAGACTTCATGAGTTAAATAGTCTTCCAGTTGAAGATGTTAATTTAGAAGTTTTAAAAGATTTTGGCCTTATAAGAAAAGATATAAAAGCTGCTAAAGTTATAGCTAGTGGTACTGTTGAAAAAGCTATTAACTTAACAGGAATAGCTTGTACAAAAGGTGCTAGAGACGCTATTGAACAGGCTGGCGGTAAAATAGAGTAATATCAAATATGTCAAAATATAGCAATGCTTCCAATTCTGGAGAGTTAAAATCTAGATTAATATTTGTAGTTTTATCTATAATGGTATTTAGATTAGGTGTATATATTCCTATTCCAAATATAGATTCAGCTCAGTTAGTAGAACTTATTTCTAGACAGAATTCATCAGGCGGTAATGGTTTGATGAGTATGTTTAATATGTTCTCAGGGGGAGCTCTTACTCAAATGAGTATATTTGCTTTAGGTGTTATGCCTTATATCTCAGCTTCAATTATTTTTCAAATGCTATCAGCGGTTTATCCAAAGCTTATAGAGTTGAAAAAAGAGGGAGAGTCTGGGCAGAAGAAAATAACTCAATATACTAGATATTTGACTTTAATATTAGCTATTGTTCAGTCTTTTGGTATAGTGGCATATATTTTGCATCAGCCAGGATTAGTTACTACTAATTCAATGCCTTTGTTTTACCTTACAACAGTCGTTTCTGTGACAACTGGAAGCATGTTTTTAATGTGGTTGGGTGAGCAAATGACTGAAAGAGGTGTTGGAAATGGTATATCACTACTCATATTTTCCGGTATAGTGGCAAACTTACCTTTTGAGATAGGAAATACGCTATATCAAGCAAGTCAGGGTAGTATAACATATCTCTCAGTATGGGTTTTGTTGGTATTATTACTTTTGGTTATTGCATTTGTAGTCTTTATGGAGAGTGCTCAAAGAAAGATTACTGTTAATTATGCAAAAAGGCAGCAAGGTAGAAAAATGTATGCTGCACAAACTAGCCATCTTCCTCTTAAGCTTAATATGGCTGGAGTTATTCCAGCTATATTTGCATCATCTATTCTTATGGTACCAGGAGTATTGTTTGGGTGGTTGGCTAATTATAGCTCATTGAGTTGGTTAGGAGATGTTGCAGAAATAATGCAGCCAGGCAGTATTGTTTACACTATAGTCTTTGCTGCTACTATAATCTTTTTCTGTTTTTTTTATACTTCTTTAGTTTTTAATCCAAAAGATACTGCGGAGAATTTAAAGAAATCTGGAGCTTATATCTCTGGTGTAAGACCTGGTGAACAAACAGCTAAATATATTGATTCAGTCATGACAAGATTAACTTTAGTTGGATCTTTATATATAACAGCAATTTGTTTATTACCAATATTTGTAATGAAATTCTTTGCACAAGGCCTTTCATTTACATTTGGTGGAACTTCTTTACTAATTGTTGTGGTTGTGATGATGGATTTTATGGCTCAAGTTAGATCTCATATGATGTCTACACAGTATGATTCATTATTAAAAAAAGCTAATTTAAGTGGAAAAAGAAAGTAGAAAATAATATTGTGGAGAATAAATATAATGAAAGTTAGAGCTTCAGTGAAAAAGATGTGTAGAAACTGTAAAGTTATCAAGCGTAATAGAGTAGTTCGTGTGATATGTACAGATCCTAGACACAAACAAAGACAAGGTTAATATTTAAGCTTTAAATAAGGCTTGATTATTTGTTTTTAAAAAGTTATCTTTGTATGTTATTAAAATACTATAGATACAAACTAAATTTTAAAAGTATTAATTAGGAGTGAAAATAGATGGCTCGTATAGCTGGCGTTAATATTCCTGTTCATAAGCATGCTGTGATAGGACTGACTTCAATTTATGGAATAGGAAAAACAAGAGCAATTAAGATTTGTGAAATATGCAACTTGAATCCTACAACTAAAATAAAAGATTTAACAGAAGATCAAGTTGAAAGCTTAAGAACAGAAGTTGCTAAATTTACTGTAGAAGGTGATTTACGCAGAGAAGTATCTATGGATATTAAAAGACTTATGGATTTGGGTTGCTACAGAGGTAGAAGACATCGTCGTAGTTTACCTGTCAGAGGTCAAAGAACAAAGACTAATGCTCGTACTCGTAAGGGTCCAAGAAAGCCAATTAAGGCATAAGAATAATTATAACAATAAGTAATAAAAGGTAAAATTGATATGGCTAAGTCTGTTAGATCATCAAAGAAAAAAGTAAAAAGAGTTGTAACTGATGCAGTTGCTCATATTTACTCATCTTTTAATAATACTATAGTAACTATTACAGATAGACAAGGTAATGCTTTATCTTGGGCTACTTCAGGTGGTAGTGGCTTCAGAGGTTCAAGAAAAAGTACACCGTTTGCAGCACAGGTTGCAGCAGAAAGAGCCGCTGATATGGCTTTAGAATATGGTGTAAGAAATGTTGATGTTTTAGTTAAAGGACCTGGTTCAGGAAGAGATTCAGCTGTTAGAGCTTTAAATGCTAAAAATTTAAAAGTAACTAGCATAACTGATGTGACTCCTTTACCTCATAATGGATGTCGTCCTCCTAAAAAACGTCGTGTTTAATATTTTAAAGGGAAATTTATAATGGCTAGATATCTAGGACCAAAGTGTAAACTTTCTAGAAGAGAAGGTACTGATTTATTTCTAAAAAGTGGCGTAAAAGCAGCTGATGAGAAATGTAAAATGAATACTGCCCCTGGTCAACATGGCGGAAGAAGAGCTCGCCTTTCTGACTACGGATTACAGTTAAGAGAAAAGCAAAAAGTTCGTCGTATGTATGGTGTTCTAGAAGGTCAGTTTAAAAAATACTATTTTGAAGCAAGTAGAAGAAAAGGTAATACTGGAGCTACTTTGTTAGAGCTTTTAGAGTCAAGATTAGATAATGTTGTATATAGAATGGGATTTGCGGCAACTAGAGCTGAAGCTAGACAGTTGGTTGTACATAAGGGTATTACTTTAAACGGTAGAACTTGTAATGTTCCATCTTGTCAAGTTAAATCTGGTGATGTAATTGCTGTTCGTGAGAAAGCCAAAAAACAATTAAGAATTCAAAATGCGATAGAATTAGCTAAGCATAGAAAAGAATTCTCTTGGATCGATGTGAATACTGATTCTTTAGAAGGTGTATTGAAAGCTTCTCCAGATAGATCTGAATTATCATCTGATATAAATGAGCAGCTGATAGTTGAGTTATACTCTAAGTAGTAATCATAGTTTATAATATTTTTCTTAAGCTATATATTCTATAGCTTTACTTCAAGGAGATATTTGTGAGTAAAAATAGTTCAAAACAAGAATTTATACCTCGTGTTGAGCTTGTAGAAGAGCTAGGTGCTTTTGGATATAAAATATTGCTGTCTCCTATAGAAAAAGGTATGGCACATATTCTTGGAAACTCTATTAGAAGAGTTTTACTTTCATCAATGCCTGGTGCTTCTATTGTAAAAGTTAACATAAAAGATGTTTTACATGAATATTCTACTTTAGATGATGTAAAAGAAGATATTGTTGAAATAATATCAAATCTTAAACAAGTTGCTATAGGTTTAGATAAAGATATGGATTCTGTGCCTTTAGAGCTTAATGTTAATAAGAGCGGTATAGTAACTGCAGGTGATTTTAAGCAAACTAAAGGTATCTCTATTGCTAATAAAGATCAAGTAATAGCAACTTTAACTGATAAAAGAGAATTTAGTTTATTAGCAACAGTTCTTTCTGGAAGAAATGTTGGAATTTTGTCATATGTTGATGTGGAACTTGAAAAAGTTGGTGATATAGCTGTTGATCCTGATTTTAATCCTGTTAAAAGAGTGACTTTTAGAATTATTGAAAATGCTAGTAGCGAAAGCTTAGAGATACTTATAAAAACAAATGGAACAATTGATCCATTAGAAGCAATAAAGACAGCATTAGAATGTTTTTGTGAGCAAATCTCGGTATTTGTATCTTTAAAAGTTCCTTCTCAAGGAAGAGCTTCAGATTCTTTAATAGATTCAAATATTGATCCAATTTTGCTTAAACCAATTGATGATTTAGAGTTAACTGTTAGATCATCAAATTGTTTAAGAGCTGAAAATATTAAGTATTTAGGTGATTTAGTTCAGTATTCGGAGTCTCAGTTGATGAAAATTCCAAATTTAGGTAAAAAATCACTAAATGAAATAAAACAAATCTTAATAGATAATAGTCTTTCTCTAGGAGTGCATATAGAAAACTTCAGAGAAATTGTTGAAGGTAAGTAAATAGTAATAAAATAATTTTAACTATAAAGGAGAAATTACTATGAGACATCGTATGAATGGAAGAAAGTTCGGTAGAACTAGCAGTCATAGAAAAGCAATGTTTAAAAATATGTCTGCGTCTTTAATTAATCATGAAATAATAAAAACAACTTTACCTAAAGCTAAAGAGCTTCGTGCAATTGTAGAGCCTTTAGTTACTTTGGCAAAAAGAGAACATAAATTAAGAAATAGTTTAGATGCTAATTCTGCAGAGTTCAAATCACAATCAGTTGCTTTAAGAAGACAGGCGTTTGATTTTCTAAGAAATAAAGCAGCTGTGACAAAACTGTTTGAAGAATTTGGTACTCGTTATGCAGAAAGAAACGGTGGATATACTAGAATATTAAAGTGTGGCTATCGTTTTGGTGATAAAGCGCCTATGGCTTATATTGAGTTGCTTGATAGACCAGAAGTTGATGAAATTCCTAACGAAGAATAGTCTATATAATTCCTAATTTTTCTTTCTAATTCTACATAAATTCTATTATTCTTTTTCACTTTTAGATGTCTTATTTATGATTAAAGCATAAGGCACTATTAGTATAATTAATATAGTTAGTGGAATTATTGTGCTAAATTTAAAAGCACCTAATCCTCCAATATTACCAAATAAGTCACCAACTATTCTAGCTGAAGCGCTGTCAACAAGAGCTCCAAGTATCATAACAATACTAATTGCAGCTGCATGTAATCCTTTGTTGTGACAACTCATAAATGTTGAAACTAAGGTTGGATAGACTGGACCTATAAAAAATCCCACAAGTGGTAAACAATATGCTACTAACGGTAAATTTAAGATATTAGTAGAATTTGAACCAATTCCATGATCCATATTAAACATAACAATGCCAATAAAAAATAAACCAATTATAAAGTTTGCTAGAAGGACTTTATGCCATTCGATATATTTAAAAATAATAGTCCCATATAATCTTCCAAGGGCAATGGCTAGAGTAAATAAACTACCTAATTGAATACTTAGATTTTTTGTAATCCCAAGAACTTCATGATTAAACGTCATAAGCCAAGGACCAACTCCTTGTTCAATAAATTCATAAGCAAAAAACATAATGAAGAAAAAAGGAACACACCACATCAAAATAATATGTTTTACATCTTTTATTTGATCTTTAAAAGGCTTATTTTTTTCTGTATCTATAGCATGCTCATTTAGTGGAGTTAATAAAAATATTAAACCTAAAACTAAACATATTCCCGCAATTAACCAAAACATGTATAACCATTCTGTACCATCAGTATTTTGCATGAAAAAAGAAAATACCCAAACTGCCATCATATTTCCTATCATATGGATTAACTCCATAAAATTAACAAAACTGGCGTGTTCATTAGGGTTGTTGGTAACTAAAGCAACCATACTATAGCTGGATATTTTAATGACCACAAAAGATATGCCTGTTATTAGCAGATAGAGCCTAATCATCCAAATAGAATTTATAAATGGGGCAATTAGACAAAAAAGAGCAACAAAGAAAAAGGTATAACTTAAAGGCTTTTTATAGCCGAATTTAAGAAAAATAGTAAAGGCAATTAATGATGCTATTACACGAGTTATATTAAAATAACTTTCTAAAGCTCCTGCTGAGCCATGAGATATTTTATAGTAGCTTGTAGCTTGCATGATTAAAATAGGAAAACAATAAACAAGAAAACTTAAACTAAAGAAAGCTAATAGGATTTTAAATTTGGTTAGAAACTTTTCATTATCACTCATTTGTATATTACCTTTTAATTATTATGTTGAAACTAAGTGTAAATCTACTATATTAGTTAGGTTAGGTTTCTTGATATTCAATATAACGTTATTTTGTTTATTGTTTATTATAGAAATATCTTTTTTTTCTTTAGAAAGCTTATATGAGTACTTAGGATTTAGTACTATAAGTATAGATATCTGACCTAAAGAATTTTCTCGTGGGTATATTTTTAGAGAAAGTTTTAGATCTGAATAATTACTATTAAATCTTTTTGACACTATTATGGTATCAAAACCTGTATTTATAGTTCCGATAGCAAAATAAGCATTAAACCAGTTAATTATAGGGCAAGAAAGTCCACTAAATGCATGCCATCCTGCACCTCTTTGAGTTTCAATTATAAAATGCTCTAAGCTTCTATAATTACTATCTGTTTCATTTTTCCATAGATTTAAGGCTTTTAGAGCCAGTTTTTCAGCGAATTTATATTCTCCTATATCAAGAAGGCTTTTCCAGAAAAACCATTGATGAGACATCCATACTGTTCCATTCCAGTAACCATCTTTACGATAGTATGAAGCTGACTGGTCTACAGCCGATAAGCCAGCTTTTGACCATAGTTTTTTTGGAGATTTAAGTTTGCTTAATAGAGCTTTTTCTATTTTAGGATTACAGATTCCTGAAACAATAGGATATGCTCCATCTAACCCTTTATTAAAATTTTCTCCTTCTTGATTTGTTAGGAAGCCTGTTGGAAAACCAGCACTATCATGGTTTACATAACTGTAGTAGCCAGCATTCTTATCCCACGATAACTTATTTAAGGCATTTGATAGTATTTCAATATCATGTTTGTAAAAAGTAAAATCATCCTCTAGGTTTAGGAGTTCAGAATACATAGCTAGAAATTTTGCGATTCTTATACAGTGGGCAGTAGTTATGACAGGAGCAATATTCTTTATATTTTCCTTATGCATATGGTATTGTGCAGGATAATCATCCCAGCCACCCGAATTGTAAAAATAATCCCATGTTTGAAGTAGGTTTGAGTTTAATCTTCTAGTGCTTGAACTACCTAAATGACCACTTAAAAATAAATAATATTGCTTAAGACGAGGATAATAATGCTCAAGTAATTCAAAAGAGTTTGTTCTATTCCATATCTCAAAGAAAAGATAGTGTTGTACTGGTACTGGGCTTCCATGATGAATAAAAGCTGATTGATTATCTGTACTAGTTAGATAAGTATTTAGGTTTTCAATTGCTCTGTCAATGTCATATTCCAAAAGCCCAAGTCCTATAAAACCAGAGTCCCAAGTATATAAGCAGTCCCACCATTTACCAGGAGCTAAATGACGAATATAACTTTTTTGTGTATATATTGGAAAAACTATATTTGTAAGAATGACATTTTTTAAAATACCTTGAGAGAACTGATACTTTTCACCATTAGGTAAAATATTTTTAGAGTTGTTTTTAGATAGATTCTTTTCTTTAAAGGATTTTATTTTCTTTGATAGATAATTTTTTTGTTCTAGTAATCTTAGTTTATCTTCTATTTCACTTATATTGTCAGCTACTGTGGTTGCGCAGAAAATATTCTTTTGATCTTTTTCTTTAACTGTTATTGGCCTTAAGAAAATATTTGTAAAATGTCCGTTCCCTTCTCCGTGAAATTCTTTAAGAACATGTTCGTTTGCCATAAGTTTAAAATATATGTCTAAGTCACGACAAAAAAACTCTCTTATATCACAATCTTCAAAAGGATAATCCCAAAATATTCCATAATATTTTTCAGTGTTTTGGTATTTGAGAATAATTGAGTTATTTCCAAATTTAGATATTTGAGGTATTGGATTCCAATTTTGTTGATGAAATTTACTTTTGTGTACATCATTATGTGATCCAATAATAAAACCATCAAGATTTATAGGGTTATTATCTATGGAACTTAGTTTTAAAAAATAATCTCCTATTTCTAAATTAGGTAGATCTATATATTTAAACTCAGATTCATTTTCTAAAAGTAAGTTATATTCAAAGAGGTTATTTTTGTCATGACCACTTATTTTTAGTTTTAAAGAAGAGTTTTTTTCTAATCTATATTTTAAAAGTAAAGTTGTAGTGTTTATTAAATCTTCTATATTTAATCTAAATATAATTTGATCATCTTTTTCTTCTCCAAATTCAACTCCAGAGCCGTTAACAAAGTTTCGAGTTCTTTTCTCACCTCTTAATTTACCATCGGCAACTAAATTATCAGTTGGTTTTGGAATTGAGTAACTCAAACTATAGTAATCTGTAGCATCAATCCAACGAGCATTACCAGAAAGCGCTATAGTTGATGGATATAATAAATTATTTGGTTCATATTCTTTTATTGAGGGAAAATGCATCGAGCCCATTAAGTGAAGAACTAGGCTTTCTGGATTTGAAGAGTTATTTACAAATTTAGCTTTTATGGCTTGAGTATTATTATCTATTAAATAATAAGAGATATCACAGTATACTTTATCCTTCCATTCGAGCATGTGCCTAAATTTAAAATAAGTTCCATCAGTTGATGTATCCCAAGGGTAATATTCTGTTTCATAAAACACATTTGGCACATCAACACGTCTTCTGTAATAACCAGGAAAAATGCTTAGGTCAAATCTTAATCCATTTACTTTATCTGTAATATGAGAGGTTCCTATATATTTCTTAGTATAGGGACCCCATTGAGGCAATGTTTCTAAATCGTGAGAGTTATTAAGTTTTTTTATAAGTTTAAAAAAATTGTGTTTTGCAGAACTCATAAATTTTGATTTCACCCTAATTATAAAGATGTACAATTACAGATTACTCTGAATTATATAAAGAAACTAGTTTTTTATATTTTGTAGAATAGAAAGAAAAAAATCTTGAAAAATAATGTATGACTCTCATATATAAGAATATTGAATGTTTTTATATCTAATATAACAAAAGAGGGTTATATAAAATGTCTAAGAAAAATTATACTTTTGAAACAGAAGTAGATAAGTTACTTCACTTGGTTATTCATTCTTTATATTCAAATAGAGAGATCTTTTTACGAGAATTAATCTCTAATAGTTCTGATGCTATTGAAAAATTAAGATATGAAAGTATCGCTAATCCAGAACTTAATGAGGGCGATACTAACTATGCTATTAAAATAGATTTTGATAAAAAAGCTAAAACTATTACTGTTAGTGATAATGGTATAGGTATGGCTGAGCAAGAAGTTATTGAGAATCTAGGAACTATTGCAAAATCAGGAACTAAAAAATTCATTGAAAATTTAACTGGTGATGCAGGTAAAGATAGTCAATTGATAGGACAATTTGGAGTCGGCTTCTATTCATCTTTTATAGTTGCTGATAAAGTTACAGTAAAAACTAGAAAAGCTGGACAAAGTAAAGATACAGCTACTAAATGGGTTTCTACTGCTGAAGAAGGATTTTCAATTGAAAATATAACTAAAGATAGTAGAGGTACTGAAATAATTCTTCATCTTAAAAAAGAAGATATTGATTTGTTAGATTATAACTCTTTGAAGGGTCTAGTTAATAAATATTCAGACTGTATTAATACTCCTATACAAATGAAAGAAGTAGAATTCAAAGATGGTAAAGAAGTAGTTAAAGATGAATATGAGACTGTTAATAACACTAAAGCTATATGGTTAAGATCTAGAGATGAAGTTACAGATGAGGAATATAATGAGTTTTATAAATATATCTCTCATGATTTTAGTAATGCTCTTACATGGTCTCATAATAAAGTAGAAGGAAATTTAGAGTATAGCAGTCTTTTATTTATTCCGGAAAATAAGCCTTTCGATTTTTGGAATAGAGATAAAGATTATGGTTTATCATTATATGTTAGAAGAGTATTCATTATGGAAAATAAAGAGCTTCTTCCTGCATATTTAAGATTTGTGAAAGGTGTTGTTGATTCATCAGACTTACCTCTAAATGTTTCTAGAGAAATTTTACAACACAACAAGGTCATAGATAAAATTAAGAAAGCTACGGTATCTAAGATTTTAAGCGTGCTGGCAAAGCTTGCTAAAAGTGATGCTGAAAAATATCAAAAATTTTGGGATAACTTTGGTCAGGTTCTAAAAGAAGGTGTATCTGAGGATGCGGCTAATAAGGAAAAGATTGCAAGCTTGTTAAGATTCTCGTCTACAGAAACAAATGATCCTAAGCAAACTGTATCATTAGACGATTATATTTCTAGAATGAAAGAAGGTCAGGAAACTATTTATTATATTACATCTGATAGTTTTAAAGCGGCTGTTAATAATCCTCAGTTAGAAGTATTTAAAGAGAAAGGTATCGAGGTTCTTTTACTTACAGATAGGGTGGATGAATGGATGATGTCTTTCCTAACTGAGTTTAATGGCAAGCACATGAAGTCTATTATTAAGGGTGATATAGACTTAGATAAGTTTGAAACAGAAGAGACAAAAGAAAAGTTTGAGAAAGAAACTAAAGACTTTGAAAAGGTTTTAAAAGAAGTTAAAGAAACTCTTAAAGATAAGGTGGAAGATGTAAGACTTTCTAAGAGATTAACAGATTCTCCTAGTTGTGTGGTTGTTAATGACTATGGTATGAGTTTACATATGCAAAAAATGATGGAAGAAGCTGGCCAAGCATTTATGCCTGGTATGGGTATGAAACCAGTTTTAGAACTTAATGCAGAGCATCATTTAGTGCAAAAATTAAAAGATGAAGCAGATACAGAAGTTTTTGGAGATATATCTAATTTGTTGTTAATGCAAGCGATGTTTGTTGAGGGAGCAAAAATAGAAGATCCAACAGCTTTTGTGAAATTGATAAATAAATATATTAAATAATTTAAACTATCTAAATTAAGTTTTTTTACTAAAAAAGCATTTAACTTCTTGTGGATCGTAATTTTATATCTAGTTCTATATTAATACCCTTAATACCCTTAATAACATTAAAAAATAAAGAAAGTGGGTAGTAACTTTTATCTGAAAATGTTATTATTAGGTTCCATGATTTTTCTATTTTCATGTGTCTAAAATGAATTCTAATACTAAAATTATTTTTGTTACCGGCGGTGTGGTTTCTTCCTTAGGGAAGGGCGTTACAGCAGCATCTTTAGCGACTCTTTTAGAGAGTAGGGGTCTTAACGTGACCATGCTTAAACTAGATCCATATATAAACGTTGATCCTGGAACTATGAGTCCACTACAGCATGGGGAAGTTTTTGTTACAGAAGATGGTGCTGAAACTGATCTTGATTTGGGACATTACGAGAGATTTATCCGTAGAAGAATGACTCAAGCTAATAACTTTACTACTGGTAGGGTTTACCAAAGCGTTTTGAAGAAAGAAAGACGTGGAGATTATCTCGGTGCAACTATACAAGTTATTCCTCATATAACTGATGAAATCAAGCTTAGAATCAAACAAGGAATAGCTGATGATATAGACGTGGCTATAGTTGAAATAGGTGGTACTGTAGGAGATATCGAATCACTGCCTTTCTTAGAAGCTATTAGGCAATTAAGACAAGATTTAGGAAGAGAAAGGACATTGTTTGTACACTTGACTCTTTTGCCATATATAAAAGTTGCAGGTGAGATTAAAACTAAACCTACCCAACACTCTGTTAAAGAGCTAAGAAGTATAGGAATCCAAGCTGATATTCTTGTATGTAGATGTGAGCAAATATTTAGTGAAGAGGAAAAAAGAAAAATAGCCTTATTTACAAATGTTAGTAATGACTGCGTATTTACTGCCGAAGATGTTAAAACTATTTACGAAGTTCCAACTAGATATCATGAGCAAGGTTTTGATGCTAAGTTAGTTGAGTTATTATCATTGAAAGCTGGTGATGCAGATTTATCAGAGTGGAAAAATGTAGTAGATGAAATAGCTAATGTTAAAGGAGAACTTACTATAGCTATGGTTGGTAAGTACGTATCTCTAACAGAAGCATATAAATCACTAAATGAGGCTTTATATAATGCTGGATATAAAAAAGGTATCAAAGTAAAAATCAAATTCGTAGATTCAGAAGAGATAAGAGCTGATAATGTGGAATCTTTCTTTACTGATGTGGGAGCAATATTAGTTCCTGGAGGATTTGGTAGTAGAGGTATCGATGGTAAATTACTTGCAATTCAATATGCTAGAGAAAATAAAATTCCATTTTTAGGTATTTGCTTAGGTATGCAGTTATCCGTTGTCGAATATTGCAGAAATGTTTTAGGCATAAAAGATGCAAACTCAAGTGAGTTAGATCATAGTACTAAAAACCCTGTTGTAGGTCTTATAACAGAATGGAAAAAAGAAGATGGTACTATAAATGTAAGAACTTCTAAGTCAGATCTTGGTGGCACTATGAGATTAGGTGGTTATAAATGTAATCTTAAAGAGGGAAGCTTAACTAAAGAGGTTTATGGTCAAGAGCAAATCGTTGAGAGACATAGACATAGGTATGAAGTAAACAATAACTATGTTGAAGCTTTAGAATCAAATGGCATGGTGGTTTCAGGAAAGTGTGCTGATATGAGCTTGGTTGAGATTATAGAAATACCAGATCATCCATGGTTTATAGCATGTCAATTCCATCCGGAGTTTACGTCAACTCCAAGATATGGACATCGATTATTTGAAGCTTTTGTAGAAGCAGGTATGAAAAATCATTAGTTTTAAATATAAGTAGAGCTTTGTTATTTGGGTTGGAAAAGTGCTATAATCACAAAAGTGATATTTGATTGGAGAATAAATAAAATAATGAATAAACAAAGAACGTTATCTATTATAAAGCCAGATGCTGTAGCTAAAAATGTTATAGGTGAAATTTATAGTCGCTTTGAAAAGGCTGATTTGAAAATTGTAGCAGCAAAAATGAAGCAATTATCAAGAAGAGAAGCTGAAGGATTTTATGCTGTACATAAAGAAAGACCATTTTTTAGCGCACTAGTAGAATTTATGATCTCTGGTCCAGTTATGATCCAAGTTTTAGAAGGTAATGATGCAATTGCTAAAAATCGTGAGTTAATGGGTGCAACAAATCCCAAAGAAGCAGCTAAAGGTACAATTAGAGCAGATTTTGCAGATAGTATAGATGCAAATGCTGTTCATGGTTCTGATGCTGAAGAAACTGCTAAAGAAGAAATTGCATATTTTTTTAGCTCTATTGAAATAGCATAATAGTTTAAAGGAGTTTTTTATGAGTTGGTTGACAAGAGTTATAAGCAGAAGCTTAGGTTTAAATTCAGAAAAGAAAAGTGTAAAAGATGGTGTTTGGAGCCAGTGTCCAAGTTGTCAAGTAACTTTATATTCTGAGGAGTTAGAAAATAATCAGTACGTTTGTCCTCACTGTAATCATCATCATAGAATCTCTGCTAGAGATAGATTAAACATCTTTTTAGATGATGGTACAGCAATTGAGCATTTTGCGAATATTCAGCCTCTAGATATGCTCAAATTTAAAGATACTAAAACTTATAAAGATAGATTGTCTCAAGCGAAGAAAAAAACAGGTGAAGAAGATGCTCTTGTTGTAAAAGAGGGTACAGTTCATGGACTTCCTGTAGTTGCTGCATCTTTTAACTTTATGTTCTTAGGTGGTTCTATGGGATCTGTAGTTGGAGAAAAATTTGTAAGAGGTGTTAACCTTGCTATAGAGAAAAAAGTGCCTTTTATATGTTTCACAGCTAGTGGCGGCGCTAGAATGCAAGAGTCTCTGTTTTCATTAATGCAGATGGCTAAAACAAGTGCAGCATTAGAAAAACTAGCAGAAGCTAAACTACCATACTTAGTTGTTTTAACAGATCCAACAACTGGTGGTGTATCAGCGTCTTTAGCAATGTTAGGAGATGTACATATAGCTGAACCAAAAGCACTGATCGGTTTTGCTGGTCCTAGAGTTATAGAACAAACAGTTAGAGAAAAGCTTCCGGAAGGTTTCCAGAGAAGTGAATTTTTGGTTGAGAAAGGTATGGTTGACATGATTGTAGATCGTAGAAACTTGAGAGATCAGGTTTATAAGATCATAGATAAATTATTACCTGCTCTTGCTAAGATTAATGATACCCAAGCTTTAGAGCATAATGCTTAATACTTTTATGGTATATGGATGTTGATGTAAAAATATCTTCAATAATGTCTAATCAGGGTCAAAGATGTGGCCTTGAGGACATTCCTTTGATTCTTTCTAGAGTTAATTTTAATAAAAAATTTCAAATAATTACAGTAGCAGGTACTAATGGTAAGGGTACTACTGTGGCCATGTTAGAAGAGTTGTTGACAGCAAATAATAAAAATGTAATTAGTCATACGTCCCCTCATGTTTACGAATTTAAGGAAAGAATTTGTATAAATAAAAAGCCAATTTCAAATAATTTACTTTTAGAACTATTAGAAAGATTACAAGAATTAACAGAAGATTATAGCTTGGGATATTATCAGATTGCTTTCTTATGTTGTTGTTTGTTATCTCAGAGGATTCCTGTTGATTATTTAATTTTGGAAGTTGGTTTAGGAGGAAGACTAGATGCTGCAAATGCTCTTGATCCTGATATTACTGCAATAACTAATATCTCCTTAGATCATTGTGAAATCTTAGGTGATACAGTTGAAAAAATAGGTATAGAAAAAGCTGCAATATGTAGGGAAAAAATCCCTCTATTTTTAGGGTCTTCAGTGCCTAATAGTGTTATTGAGTATGCAAAAGCAGCTCAAGCAAAGATTTTTGATTTGAGATATGAATCTAATCAAGTCGATTGTTTTACAGATAGTTATAATATAGCTATGGGAATAGCTCAATATTTATTTTCGAAAATGAAAATAAGTTATATTCCAAGATTTGCGCATATAAGAGCAAATGCTAGATATCTATTTTTAAAACAAGATTTGAAAAATAATAGTTATGTGGTTGTTGATGTAGCACATAATGAAGCTTCAGTAAGACATTTATTTAAACTATTAATAGAGAAATTTAAAGATTCAGATAGAGAAATAAAATTTGAAGCTATATTTGGAATTTTAAGAACAAAAGATATAAAAACTATTTTAGAAATAGCTAAACAATATGTCTATAGGTGGGATGTTATAGATTTACAAAAGGTAGATGATAGAGCTTTAGATATTAATAAAATTAAAGAAGAGTTTGAGAGACAGAATATAGTTTGGGTTGATTATCATAAAGATTTAAGCTCGGTTTATATGTCTAAAAAAGATACTGTAACGGTAGTTTTTGGGTCATTTGTTATGGCTGGGGAATTTTTGAAGGAATATGAAAAAAATAGTTCAAAATGAAGAGCAAATGCTAGAGCTTGCTGCAGAGTATGCTAAAACTTTAGAATCTAATACAGTAATCTTTTTGCATGGTGATTTGGGAGCTGGGAAAACTACTTTTGTAAGAGGCGTTTTAAGAGCTCTGGGGTACGCTGGGAATGTTAAAAGTCCAACCTATACTTTAGTTGAGACTTATGATTTTGAGAAGCTTAATATTTATCATTTTGATCTATATAGATTAGCTGATCCAGAAGAACTTGAGTGGATAGGTATTAGAGATTATTTTGATAATAAAGCAGTTTCTTTTATAGAATGGTCGGAAAAGGGTCAAGGGTTTTTGCCAGAAGCAGATAGGCATATTTATATAAAGTATATTGAAGCTGGCGGTAGGGAGTTAGATTTTAGAGATTAATATTATGAAATTTGAACCAAAGTGGATAGCGTGGGAAACTACAAGAGAGTGTAATCTTGAATGTATGCATTGTCGATCTAATGCTTGCTTAGGCAGTTATAAACATCTAGATTTCTCTACAGAGAAAGGATTTGAAGTAATTAATAAAATTGCGGAATTTTCTCAGCCTTGTTTAGTTCTTTCAGGTGGAGAGCCATTGTTAAGAGAAGATATTTTTGAATTAGCTAATTATGGAACTAGAAAAGGTCTAAGAATGGCCTTAGCAACAAATGGGACTTTAGTTACGAATAAAGTTTGTGAAAAAATAAAAGAGAGTGGTATTAGAATTGTTTCATTAAGTTTGGATGGTTCTTGTGAGGAGACTCATGATACCTTTAGAAAACAAAAGGGCGCATTCGCAGCTACCTTAAGAGCAGCAGAATTATTTAGAAATCATAATATTCCTTTTATAGTTAACTCTTCATTTACAAAACATAATCATGATGAAATAAAAGAAACATATCAATTAGCAAAAGAGATTGGTGCGACTTCTTGGTATATGTTTATGGTTGTTCCAACAGGTAGAGGTCAACAACTAATGGATGAACTTTTACATGATGAGAAATATGATGAAGCCTTAGATTGGCACTATAATATGGAGAGTGATGAAGAAGAAATGTTAGTTCGTCCAACATGTGCACCTCATTATTATCGTATTCGTTTTGAGAAAAATAAGGATCAAGGAAAAAGTACTAAATCTAGATCTTTATCATTTTCAACAGGTGGATCAAAGGGATGTATCGCTGGTCAATCTATAATGACTATTGATGTTGAGGGTAATGTTAACCCATGTAGTTATTTACCATTAAAAGCAGGAAATATATTTAAGCAAGATCTAGCTGAAATATGGAATGAATCAGAAATATTTAATAACTTAAGAAATTTTAAAGAATATAAAGGTAAATGCGGAGCTTGTGAATATATAAAGATTTGCGGGGGATGTAGAGCTAGAGCTCATTATATGAATAATGACTATATGGCAGAAGAGCCATTATGTAATTATGTTCCTAAACGGTTAAAAGCTGTCTAATTAGCTATTATATCTATTCACGAAAGCCTTACACCATAAGTAGATAAAAGTTCCAAGATATATGGCTACAATCACATCAGAAAGATAGTGATCTATGATAATAACTCTAGTGAATGCAACTATTGTCCCTAAAATTATTACAGTGACTGTTAACCATTTTTTATTAAAGAAATTAGCAAAAGCTAAAAGACCAGCAAATGAAAGTGTTGTATGTCCAGAAGGCATGGAGTTATATATTTTTTTCATTGAGAAAAAATGAAAACCAAATTTATCGTCAAAGATTAAAGCTTCTGGTCTATATCTAGCTACTATAACTTTTAGAATTGTTGTAATTATTATAGCCATTATTAATGTTAATGAAAAAGTATACAGTTGATTAGATGACTTACCATATTTAATATGGTTACGTATGCAAATAACAGTTGCTACTATAGCAATTATTAACCATATTTTAGGTGAAAATATTTTAGATATAGCAGTCGCAAATTCTGCCTGATCAGAGCTGAAGATATCACTATTATGTAATGTTAAAACAATATTTTGGTCTAAATAATTATAAGAAAGGATAGCTAGTATAAAAGTTAAGACACCAAAAATTACTGTATTTTTCATGAGCTTACAGTCTAAACAATTCATATTTATAAGCCTTATAGGTTTTTAAAGTGTTTATATCTAGAGTATAATACTACCACAGTTATAACCAAAGATTATTTAATTTATAATATGTTTAAAAATGGTTGGTATAAAAGAGCAACACATCTACAATCTCCAAACTTTAATCAAAGATCTGATAATGAAGAACCTTCTTTGGTAGTTCTTCATTGTATAAGTTTACCAGTAGGTGAATACAACAATAACAATGTAGAAGATTTCTTTTTAAATAAGTTAGATATTGCTGCTCATGAAAGTTTTGAAAGTGTTGAATCTATGACAGTCTCTGCTCACTTCTATATTAAAAGGAATGGAAAAATTATACAGTTTGTATCTGTAAATGATAGAGCTTGGCATGCGGGTAAGAGTGTTTTTAATGGGCGAGAAGGATGCAATGATTTTTCTGTAGGTATAGAGTTGCAAGGTGCAGATAATGAGGATTATAAAGATAGACAGTATGAATCTCTAAATAGATTGTTAGGAGATTTAAGAAAGTCTTATCCAAGTCTTATAAATATAACTGGACATGAAAATATTGCTCCAGAAAGAAAAACTGATCCAGGCAAGTTCTTTGAGTGGGATAAAGTTATTTTTTAAGATTTATATTCAATAATATTAGCGAACTATTTTGAATTTACCATTTATCTTAGCAAAAACCAAATTGTAACTAATTGTGCCTGGAGAGGTGCTAAATTGTAATATTCCATCACCATCTGCAAAAGTTACATCTGCTAGCTTTCCATCGCCATAAATATTTATGAAAATATCATACTTTATAGTTGCACTATTTAGAGGCTTAACATAGTGATTACTGTTTATCTCTTCTCTAATGCTTTTTACAGTATCAACTCTATGGTAAAGGGCTTTACTAAGGCTTTTATCTTTATAAGCAAACATCTTTCTTAACTCACTCCAATCTTCTAAACGGATGTTTGACCATATTTGCTCATAGATAGCTATAATTTCTTTTTTAGTTTTAGAATTATTTTTTATTTTTTCTCCATTTATCCAATCCCAGTGAGGTATGTTTATAGGAAGGTTAATAATTTGACTTATTTTAGTACCGTCCATATATTGGCGTTTTTTGGTTTCTTCATTGTATCCATAATAAACATTGCCAGTCTCAAATATAGGGTTATTTATTACTATATAACCATTTTTATTTTGCTTAAAGTCATCTCCATCAAATACTAATTTTATAGCTGCTGTAGAATCATCTGTACTATATTTATGATGATTGCCAAGACTTAATGTTGTAATTTCTAAAGCTTCTTCATTGCTTTGCCCAGCATGCTTAATTTGTAATTTTGCTGAAACATTACAGACTCTGTCTTGAGTTTTTGTAACAATTGTTAATACTGTACCAGAATCATCCATATATTGATTTACAGGAATAATAGTATCCTCAGCATTTTGTTCTGAATATATAGGAATATCATTTATAAGAACTTGATAATCACATTCTATAGAGTTTATAACAACTTCAGCATATGGTTTGTTACCTAAAGGGTTGTTTTTATCTTTTTCGATAGCTTCTAGTGGAGATGCCGCTTTTGTTACAGGATCTATAGCAGCTATGGCTAAAGTTGAGGTAAAAGATAAAGAAATAAAAAGTATTAAATTTCTAAGGAAAATTTTTAATAAAGTCATAGTCGGAAGACCCTTGTAAGAATTTTTATTTTAAATATTTTTAAATATTAAGCATAATTCTACTAAAGTTAAAATTAATTAACAAATTTATTATTGATAAAACAAAGAATATGTTTTTAGATTAGCGAACTACTTTAAATTCACCATCAACTTTAGCAAAAATCACATTATAACTGTTATTAGTAGTTCCTGAAGGTGCATTAAATTGTAATATGTTGTCACCATTAGCAAAAGTTGCTTCAGCAACATAACCTTCACCATAAACACTTATAAAGACATCATTTTTAATAGTGTCAGCACTTAATGATTTAACATAGTTTCCTTTAGCAATCTCATCCTTTATATCTTTTGCAGTATTAATTTTAGTATAAAGAACTTTACTAAGTTTCCTATCTTTAGCTGCAAAGATTTTTTCTAGTTTATCCCAATCCTCTCTACGAATATCTGTCCAAATTTCTTCATAGATAGCCATGATTTCTTTTTTTGTTTCATCATTATTTTCTATTTTACTCGCATGGTGAAGCCATTTCCAATCACGTAAATCAATCGGGAGTCTAATGTTTTGACTAATTCTTGTCCCTTCCATATGTTCACGTTTTTTAGTTTCACTATTGTAGCCATAGTAGTAGTCACCATTTTGGAATCTTGGGCGACTGACTAAAATATATCCATCTTTATCTTTTACAAATGAAGTTCCATTAAAGCCTAATAACTCCATACCACTAGATTCTTTTATACTTTCTGTTGGATATCCATTAAATACAAGTTTGGTTATTTCTAATGCTTCACTATCTTTTTTAGAGGCGCTTTTAACTTGCAAAACTACTGAGACCTTACAAATTTTATCTTCTCTATATTCACCAGTTTTAGCTGCAATAGCTAATGTGTTTGTTCCATTTGATATATATGGATTTATCGGAATAATAGTGCCACTAGTGTTATTATCAGAATAAATAGGGTAGTCATTTATCAGAACTTGATAATTGCTACATTCATCGGCTGTAATTAATACTTCAGCATATGGATCGTGTCCAAGAGGATTGTTTTCTTCATTCTTTACCATATCTACAGGACTTGCTTCAGAATGATGAGAAGCTATTATAGTTTCTAAAGATAATCCAATTGAAATTATAATGATTATTAAAGCAATTAGTTTTTTCTGAAGTAACATAGCTTCTATTTAATTTAGATTATTTTAAAAGTTTAACAATTTAGATAAATTTAAGCTACTTTTTATAGCTTATTAAATAAAGTTGTGAGACTAATTTTCTGCAGATGTTGCTAAGTTACCATAGTGTTCTAACCACTCTCTACGGTCCTTAGCTCTCTTTTTTGCTAAGAGCTTATCTAACATCTCATTATCAGAGGCTTTATCATAAGCTAAGGTTAGTTGTACTAACTTCCTTGAAGTTATATCCATTGTTGATTCTCTTAGCTGTGATGGGTTCATTTCTCCAAGCCCTTTGAATCTCATGATGTTAGCCTTAAGATTTTTAGCATGCTGGTTAAGAATCGCATCTTTTTCAAATTCATCAATGGCATAGAAAGTTTTTTTACCAATATCTATTCTAAAAAGAGGGGGTTTTGCAATATAGATATGTCCATTTTCTATAAGCTTTTTAAAGTGTTTTAGAAACATTGCACATAACAAAGTTGCAATATGTAAACCATCTGAGTCAGCATCAGCTAATATACATATCTTATTATATCTAAGTCCAGAAATATCATCATTATCAGGTTCTACTCCTATGGCTGTAGCAATATTGTGAACCTCTTGAGAGCTCATGATTGTATCAGCATCAAGTTCCCAGCTATTTAGAATTTTTCCTTTTAGTGGCATCACAGCCTGAAAATTTTTATCTCTAGCTTGTTTTGCTGAGCCTCCAGCTGAGTCTCCTTCAACTATAAAAAGCTCTGTAGTTTTTATATCTGAGCTTATACAGTCAGTAAGCTTTCCAGGTAATCTTATCGAAGAAGACATTATTCTTTTACGAGCTGTCTTTTTGTCACTATTTATTCTTTTTTGAGCAGCTTTAAAAACATTTTCAATTATCTGTCCAGCTTCTTCGGGATGTTGATTAAGCCATACTATGAGAATATCTTTAACAGTATTAGCTACAAAAGAAGTAACATCTTTATTTGAAAGCTTTTCTTTAGTTTGACCAGAGAATTGAGGATTTGTTATTTTTACAGAAATTACATAGTTTACATTTACAAAAGTATCATTAGCATTTATTTTTATAGCCTTTTGTCCTAAGTTATTATTTTCTGTATATGCTTTTATTGCATCAAAAATACCATTTCTAAAACCGTTTACATGAGTTCCATCTTGAGGAGTGGGTATAAGGTTTACGTAACTGTTTTTGATATTTTCAGCAGGAGCCTCACACCAGCAGAATATGGCATCTAGGTAAGATTCGCCATTAGAAAAATTATCAATAAAGAAAGGTTGTTGAGGTAATGTCTCTGCATCAAGTTTATGCTGAAGATAATCTTTTAATCCATTAGGAAAATTCCAAGTAATATTTTCCTTTTTTGCTTCATAAAAGAATTTTATAGTGAGATCTTTACAGAGGATGGCTTTTGCTTCTAATAAATTTTTTAAAGCCCTTATGTTAATTTTTATATCATCAAAGTATTTTTTATTTGGCCAGAATCTAACTTTAGTTCCCGTATTTTTTTTGCCTACAGTACCTATTATTTCTAATTCTTTTACTTTAAAACCATCTTCAAAAACAATATGATATATTTCGCTGTTTCTTTTTATTTCAGCTTCTAACCTTTGAGATAAAGCATTGACTACAGATACTCCAACACCATGAAGACCTCCAGAATGAGTATAGTTTTTATTATTAAATTTACCGCCTGAATGTAGCTTAGTCATTATTAGTTCGATACCAGACATTTGATGCTCTGGATGAATATCAACAGGCATACCACGACCGTTATCTATAACTTCAATAGAACCATCATTATATAAATTAATTTCTATTTTATCTGCAAATCCAGCTAAAACCTCATCGACACTATTATCTACTATTTCTTGTATTAAATGGTTTGGGTTTTCTGTGTTTGTGTACATTCCAGGTCTTTTCTTGACGGGTTCTAGACCTGTTAAGACTTCAAGCGATTTTGCACTATAATCTTGCATTTTATAGAAGAATTTTTATAAGTTTAACTAGTACAAATAGTAATTATTTTTTTAAGAAATAACAACTATAAGGGATAAATATTAAAAGACCGATGAGTGGTAATATTATAAATGCCAATGATAGTGTCGTTTCAGTACTAAAAGTTAGTTGACTCATTATTGCTGTAGTTAGTGATGCTATACCCATTTGTGAGAAGCCCATTATAGATGAAGCAGCTCCAGCAGTATCATTAAAATTTTCTAAAGCAATTGGGGTGAGTAGAGGTACTGTAAAAGATACCCCAACAAATGTTAGGGAAAGTACGAATGTTAGGCCAAACATTAACCACATGCCATCTAAATGCTTAAATATAAAGCTGCATAAGAAGCCTGAAAGTAAACTTATGAGCATTCCTGTAGTTATGAGATTTTTGTATGGTACTGATTTACTTAGTCTTGCACAAATTAGGCTACCAATAATAACAGCGGATACTATTAAAATTAGGAAGTGTAAAAATTTTATTTTATCTAAATGTAATTTATTTAAAAGAATATCGGGGATTTCAACTAAGCATCCATAAATAATACTTATATTTAAGCCCAGCAATAAAGTTGCTACAACAAATTGATGATCTTTAAACAAAACTAAATAATTTCTTACAAAATGTTTAGTTTTTAGAGCATCTTTATTTAAGTTTCTATTTGTTTCAGGGAAGAATAATAAAACTTTTATAAAAAGGAAAAGGGCAGCGCCTAACAAAACTAAAAATATAACATGTGCTTGGATAAAAACTCCAATTATCGCGCCAATAGCAGGTGCTAGAGCAAAAGCAATATTCATAATTGCAAATATTGAGCCTTGTTTTTCTATTTCAAAAGCATCTTTCACTGCTACGGTTGCAATCACTCCACCAGCAGCTGCTCCAAATCCTTGAAGAAGCCGTCCATAAATTAAGGTATCAATACTATGACTGTAAAGACATATGATAGAGCTTATAATAAAAAATAAAGAGCCTACAAGGATGACTTTTTTCCTTCCATATCTATCAGAAAATGGTCCATATAGTAATTGGCTAACTGCATAGCCTAGAAGATAAGAGGTAATAGTAAGTTGAACATACGCATAGTCTGTATGAAGCAACTTTTCTATTTCGGGTAGGGCAGGAGCATATATGGTATCTCCAAATGGCCCAAGAGAAACCATAAGTATAAGGATGAAAAGAGAAGGCTTCTTAATTCTGTTCATTATTTACCTTTTGTGGGCTAAGATCTGCAACGATAATGTTTACATTTTTAGCCGGAGCTGTAGTTTTCTGTGAGCTACCAGAGCTTATAACTTCTGGATTCTCAATTTCTTCATCAGACTCTATCACAACTGGGTCAATATGGCTAACACTTTTACCTTTATCTAAAACATGGTCACTGAGGACAGTAGTATAAATAACAGCATCACTTCCTGCTTCAACAAGATAAGTATCGCCATTATCAGCTTCAACAACAATTCCTTTTTCTGTTGGAATAAGTTCACCCTTTATTCCTTTAGTAAAATAAGCATCTTCAGGTGTTGTTAATCTGAGCCTTCCTAAATATTGGCCATTTATGGAGTTAAAAAAGTGTAGATATCCCTCATAATCTCCAACTACGATCATACCTTTATAATAAATAGGAGATGTTATATCTCGCCATTTTAAGATATCTTGTGTCCATAAGATATCACCGGTTGTAATATCATAAGCTTTTATTGAACTGTCTGCTTGGGTAGTAAAAATTGCATTATCATTAATTTCGATATTATTTATTATAGATGCTTTTTTAGCCCACAGCATTTTACCTTTATCTTTATCTATACCAACTATAGCACCTTGGTATGCGGCAAAAATTAGATAGTCTCCATAAAGCATAGGAGTAGATACAATATCAACCATTCGATCAGCAGGGGATGATCCTTGAGAAATAGCTATAGGGATGTTTATTGTTCTGTCACCATCATCTACGGTAAAACCAAGGATTGTTCCATATGAGGAGCCTATCATAACAGTATTATTTAAAACTATTGGGGAAGAATTTCCAGGAAGGATTAGGTCTGGAAGAATATTCGGTTCTGTCCAAAGTTGTTCACTATTTATAGCATTGTAAGCAGATATACTTCCATCGTGAGTATAAATATAAACTGAATTATCATATACAGTTGGTTGAGAAAATAAGCTACTAGGAGCTGTTGTTTTCCAAAGAGTTTGACCATTATCTGTATCTAAAGCGATTAAATCTCCTTTAATTGAGCCAAAAACCACTGCATTTGCTATTGTATTTGGTTGACTTGATATTTTTGCTTCAGTATTTTCTTGCCATTTAACACTGCCAGTATCTAAATCAATTGCGAAAACTTTTCCATTTTGATTTGGGACTATTACAGTATTGTTTGTAACAGTTGGAGATAAATTATAGTTGCCTATGCCGCCATTGCCATTCCCTGTAGGGGTTTTCCACTTTACAGTTGTTAAAACTGCTTGAGGAGGATTTTCTTCCAAAGGAGTAGGCGGAGGAATATTACTTTTTGTACAGCTAACGACTGTAAAAGTACAAATTAAGGGAATAATTATTTTCTTAAAAAGATTTTTCATGTTAGATAATACTATTTATTTTTTTATTTAATAAATTATCGATATCAGGATTGGTATTTAAATTTTTAGCTTTCTTCCAAATCTCTGTAGCTTTCTCATTATTGCCGTTTGCATGGTAGGCATCACCTAAGATCAATAGTGTATAAGAGGTTTGTTGAGATGTTGCTATAGAGTTTATAGTTGAGATAGCTTTATCTATTTGATTAGTAGCGATATATAATCTAGCTAATCTAGTTTTTGTAATGTTAGTTAAATTATTGTTAGGGTTTTCTTTTGCACTATTTTCAAGAATTGAAATAGCTTTATTATAATTTGCTTTTCCATTATTGGCTGATGCTTGAAGATTTTTAATATCAAAGTTATTAAAGCTAGTATTATTGATAGCATCACTAGCTAAATACCAGCTTGAGAAAATAGCAAAAGCAGTATGAGGGTATTCTTGTATTACTTTTGTAAAACCATTTGTTTTCGTAGAGCTTGATATGCTCGAGTTTTCATATGTAAGTATAGCTTTTTGATACTCTGTAGATGCTTGTAACATTTCTTCCGCATTTTTGTTCTTATTGTATTGCCATACAGCTAGAGATATAAAAGCAATCAAAATTATTAAAGTTAAGCTATAAATTAACTTCTTTTGCTTGTTTGGTAAGTCATTTAGAAGTTTTTTCATGATAGATTTCTGATTAACAAAATTTTATCCCTAAATTTTATCATAAAAGTTGTTGGGTTGTTAATAATCATTAACATTAAAAATTCAATGTGATTTGATTTTATGTTAAAATCAGAGAGGTTTTTATTATTATATTGGCTTTGTTTTAAGTCTTTTTATTTGAGTTTTTAAATTTTATGGCATTAGTATCTTTAGCAATTGATTATAAAAAAGCTTCTGTAGAGGTTAGAAGTCAATTTGCTTTGAATCATAATGATAGTAAAGAGCTTTATGATTCTATTATTGAAATAGAAAGTGTAAATTACGCTGTTTTTATTTCAACCTGTAATAGAACGGAATTGTATTTAGATATAGATGATTTAAAGATTATTGATCAAGTTATTACCTGGTGGCAAGCAAGAACAAAGGATGCTAGTCATAATGTAAAAGATTATTTTAGATTAAGACAGGGCACTGAAGTAATAAAACATCTTATGAAGCTTGCATGTGGCTTAGAGTCAATGGTTCTAGGAGAGCCTCAAATCTTAGGACAAGTAAAAGCAGCTTATAATGTTAGTAAAGAAAACAATTCTTTAGGAAAAGAATTAGATAGAGTTTTTCAAAAAGTCTTTTCAACAGCAAAGAGAGTTCGTAGAGAGACTAGGATAGGATATTGCCCAGTTTCTGTCGCTTTCTCAGCAATTTCACTGGCTAAAAAACAGTTAGATAATATTTCTAGTAAGAAAGTTTTAATAATTGGTGCTGGGGAAACTGGAGAATTACTTTTTAGACATATAGATGCTTTAAATCCTAAAAGAATTTTACTAGCTAATAGAACTATGGAAAAAGCTGAAAAAATTGTAAAAAATAGTACTAATGCGACAAGCCATAATTTAGATGATTTATCAGAGTTAGCTAATAAGGCGGATATTATAGTTTCAGCTGTTTCTTTTGGAGAGTATCTACTTTATAGGGTTGATATTGATAATTTAAAAGAACGAGTTTTTATAGACTTATCTATCCCTAGAGTTATAGATCCAGAAATCAAAGATTTATCTAATTGTATTTACTATTGTGTTGATGATATTAATTCAGTAATGGAAGATAGTAGAGATAGAAGAAGAAAAGAAGCTAATAGGGCAGAGAAAATAATTGTGAAATCTTTAGAGGAGTTCATTGCTAAAGAGAAATCCATAATTTCACATATAGCTATCAAAGAGCTTTTTGATAAGGCTGATAATATAATAGACTCTTCTTTGGAAAAAAGCTTAGCCAAAATACGAAATGGTAAAGATCCAGAAGAAGTAATGAAAAGATTTGCCTATGATCTTAAAAAGAAAGTATTACATTACCCTGTAAAAGGGATGAAACAAGCTTCAAAAGAAGGTCGTAAAGATTTTCTAGAATATATGAAGCGAATGTTCGGCTTAAAAGTGGAAGAATAATTTAAATGAAAGATTCTATAAAAGCAAAATTGCAAGGTCTAGTTGAGAGGCACGAAGAAGTTAGTGCTTTATTGGGAGAAGCTAGCGTTATTTCTAACCAAAATAAATTTAGAGAATTATCAAAAGAGTACTCTAATCTAGAACCTATAGTGAAAGCCTTTAATCAATATATGCAAGCCTTAGGCGATAAAGATACTGCTTATGAAATGTTAAATGAAAGCGATCCTGAAATGAGAGAGATGGCTAAGGAAGAGTTAAAGCAAGCTAATGAATCTATAGAAAGATTAGAATCAGAGCTTCAAATTCTTTTATTACCTAAAGATCCTAATGATGATGCAAACGTTTTTTTAGAAATACGCGCAGGAACTGGTGGAGATGAGGCATCAATTTTTTCTGGAGACTTGTTTAGAATGTATGGTAAGTATGCTGAGCATAGAGGCTGGAAAATGGAAGTTGTTTCGGCTAGTGAAGGTGAGCATGGTGGGTATAAAGAAATTATTACAAAAATAAATGGTGAAGGTGTTTATTCGCAACTTAAATTTGAGTCTGGAGCCCATAGGGTGCAACGTGTTCCGGCTACAGAATCGCAAGGAAGAATACATACATCAGCATGTACAGTTGCGGTTATGCCAGAGGTTGATGAAGTTGAAGGTATTGATATAAATCCAGCTGATCTAAAGGTTGATACATTTAGAGCATCTGGTGCTGGAGGACAGCATGTTAACAAGACTGACTCAGCTATTCGTATTACACATATTCCTACTGGCGTGGTGGTTGAGTGTCAAGATCAACGATCTCAACATAAAAATAGAGCTGCAGCTATGTCTATGCTGAAGTCAAAGCTGTTGCAAGCAGAGATAGATAAACAGCAAAAAGAACAATCTGATACTAGAAGAAATCTTGTAGGTAGTGGTGATAGATCTGAAAGGATAAGAACTTATAACTATCCTCAAGGTAGAGTTACAGATCATAGAATTAACCTTACATTGTATAAGTTAGATGAAGTTATGGAAGGTTATTTAGATAGTGTTGTCCAGCCACTAGTATTAGAGTATCAAGCAGATTTATTAGCTGCTATGTCAGATGAATGATAAAACTATTTCATTTATTCTAAAAGAAAATCTATTAAACCTAGAGCTTAAAGATGAAGCTTCGAAAACTGATCTTCAAAGTATTATCTGTGATGTGCTAAATGTAGATCGAGCATATCTTTATTTATATGGTGATAAGGTCTTAATAGATATCCAAGTAGAAGAAATTGAAAAGAAAATTTTTAGATATACGCAGGGTGAACCATTAGCTTATATTTTGGGTTATAAACATTTTTGGAAACAAAAGATCTTTGTTAATCAACATACCTTAATACCAAGGGCTGATACAGAGACTTTGATTGAAGCAGTATTGAATGATTATCCTAATAAGAACGAAGCTTTAGATATTTTAGATTTGGGTACGGGAAGTGGTGCAATAGCAATAGCTTTAGCAGCAGAATATCCAAATAGTAACGTAATAGCAGTTGATTTTTCAAAAGAAGCATTAAAACAATCGGAAATAAATGCTAACCAAAATAATGTAGATAATATTAAGTTTATTGAAAGTGACTGGTATGAAAATTTAGCAAAATATAAATTTGATATTATAGTCTCAAATCCTCCATATATAGATATAGAAGATTCTGAAATTAATGATGAAGTCAAAAAGTATGAGCCTCATTCAGCACTTTTTGCAAATGATGGCGGTTTAGCAGATATAGAATTAATTATATCTAAAGCTCAAAATTTTCTGAAAAATAGTAATGGCAAGCTATATATTGAACATGGCTATACTCAGTCTGAAGTCATTTATAAATTATTTGCTAATGCTGGTTTTCTAGATATTAGAGTTATAAAAGATTTAAATGGTAGAGATAGAGTTTCTATAGCTAGAAAGTGAGTGTTGCACCTACATCGCCATAGCCAAGTCCTTTGACATAGTTTGCATCTATTTTAACGGGATCAGGATTTGTCGATCTATTCATAGAGGTTTGAGTTTCTAAATAATTGTTTTGCATATAAGTATTATTTTCATTAATTTTATTCTCTGGGATATAGTTATTATCTAGAAAATAGCTGGTGTTTGCATAGCTTATAAAAGTTGTTTTAATGAGTAAAAAAATAAGAAGATTCTTTTCACTATACGATTTCCTATATCGAGTAGAATAATAAAGTAAGAGGGCTAAAAACTAAGGTTTCTCTGAAGGGAGACTTTACCTTCTTCGAGTATTTAATAGCCATTTTATTATGTATTTTATTGATAGTGTTTAGTGGTCTAAGGGTTTTGTTGGTTTTTACCTCTTTATATTCTTTTCTCCAAGTTTTACATATATTGCTAAACTCACTTTGAGACATGTTGGGTAGTATTTTCTCATCAAATATAATTTGATTGTAATAGTGTTTAGGCATACAAAAAATATGCCTAATAATTTCATTATTTTTATTTATTTGTTCAATAGTTGCTTGGTCAATTTTATCAAAGTTATTAAGATATAAGGCTTTTAGTGTTTCGATTCCTAAAAAGTTTACCTTAATATGATTATTAAAATCTCTTTCTGACTGACTACTATTTTCTATTGAATGGGTAATATCATTAATAATATTTTTGTAAAGAAGATCTTTGTCAAAATGATTTAGTAATAGCTTTAATTGTGGGGATGATACAGTTTCATTATTTTTAATTGAATTTATTTCTTTAATCCACCAATTCATTTTTTCTTTAGCTACTTCTATATTGTCATATAGTTCGGTACATGAAATTATTTGAGATTTTATTTGATCAAGAGCATATAATATTTGTTTTTTATCATTATTTAGCTTACGGTAAGCAAAATATACTACTGAGCCGTATGTTGGAAGTTTGTCATTTTTATAGTCAAAATAGTTATATTTCATGATTCTTAGATTTTTTTAAAAGCGATTATGTAGTTTACGTCAACATTTTTCCCAAGATAAAAGTCTTTCTTCAATGGGTTATAATGTATTCCAATTATTTCCACAGGTCTAAGATTGTTAGCTTCAGCTATTTTAGTTAATTCATAAGGTTTTATAAATTTGCTATATTCATGAGTTCCTTTTGGAACCATTTTTAATATATGTTCGGCAGTAATTATAGATAATAGATAGGATTTTAAATTTCTATTTAAAGTTGATGCAAATAGATATCCATCTTTTTTTACTAATTTTACTGCTTCTATAATAATACTTTCTGGATTGGGAACATGCTCTAGCATCTCCATGCATGTAACAATATCAAAAGAATTATTCTTATGAGTTTTTGTAAATTCTTCTATAGTATAATTGTAATAGTTAATTTTTAAATCATTCAACTGAGAATGGTTCTTAGCTATTTCTATGGCTTCAGATGAGGCATCAAGACCAGAAACTTTCGCATCTTTTTTAGCTAGAGCTTCCGTTAGTATTCCCCCACCACAACCTACATCTAGTACTTTTTTATTTACTAAAGAACAAAATTTCTCAATAAACTCTAATCTTAAGGGATTTACTTGGTGTAATGTTTTTAGCGGGCCCTCTGAGTTCCACCACTCTTGTGAAAGTTGAGAGAATTTTTCGACCTCTTTAGTATTTATGTTCATTTAAATTTTATCTAGAAAATAATTCTTTTGTTGCTATAATATCAGAGTTATGCAAAAAATTAAGTCTAAATTAAGCGTTCAAAGGGAAATAAATGAAGGTCAATAAAAAGTCAGCTTTTATCTTAGGGTTTTTCGGTTTATCATTGGTTGGGTGTTCAACTACGCCTGATAATAGAGACCCATACGAAAATTATAATAGAGCAATGTATGATTTCAATGATAAGGCATATTCAGTTTTAAGACCTATGGCTAAAGGCTATGATGCTGTTGTTCCAGATTCTTTTCAAACTGGAATTTTTAACTTTTTTAATAATCTTAGAGAGCCTGCAAGGATAGTTAATGATCTATTTCAAGGAGAATTTAGCTATGCAGGTGATGATTCAATCAGATTCTTGACTAATACTACAATAGGATTAGCTGGTTTTATAGATGTTGCTGATGACTGGTATGGAAAAGAAATGAGATATCATCAAAGTTTTGCCGTAACCTTACATAAGTGGGGATGGTATGATAATGAAGGTGGTAGTAACAATAAATCTCCTTATATAGTATGGCCTTTACTTGGTCCAGGAGTACTTGAAGATGCTGCTACTGGTGTAGATGCTTTATTTAACCCACTTACGTACTCTTTCTTGATTCCAGGTGTTGGTGTTGCAGCATATGCTATTTCATATGGTACTACAGCTGCATACTATACAAACCAAGGAGTTTCTTATTTGCCAGCATATGATAACTTACAAGAGGTTTCTGTTGATCCATATATTGCTATGAGAAATGCATATATTCAGAATTATGATTATGGTATGTCAAAAGTACTTAAACAAGAATTACAAAAAGATGATGCAGCATTGGAAACAGATGCGGCTGTTTTAGGGGTCTTAGGACTTGATAGTGGGTCTTTAGATACGTTGGCAGCATCTAGTGGCAATCCTTCAGCAGCTAAGCAGGAACCTACTTATATGCTTAAGAGTAAGCTTGATAGTGTAAATAAAGCTACAAAAGTTGATGAGGCGTTTGGTGAAGCTTATGCTAATGATAGTAGTGCTGTCAGTATAGATGATTTGGAAGGTAAAAAACCTGGTCTAGAGAATCAGGATCAAACTCCAAAAGAGTTGGAGAATGCTGAAAGAATTATTAATGATCCTACTAATTAATAACTAATAATTATTCTAATAAATTTTTCTTATACTTCATTTGTTGCTAGTACTTTCATAGAAATAGCATGAACTTCACCAGACAATATATGTTGATTTATTTTTGAGTAAACTAGCTGTTGTCTTTTAACTCTATTTTTAATTTCATTAAATTCATCAGCAATAATAGTTGCATTAAAATGTACATTGTCATCACTTTCTACATTTGCTTTGCAGTTTGTAAAAGCATCTTCAATTATTGATTTAAGTTGTTCCTTTGTCATAAAAGTTCCTTCTAATTTATAAATTCCTTAATGATATCATCAATTCCATGAACCTCTGCTAATGATAAGGCTTTAGAATTTAATTTCTCTAATCTCAGTTTTATATTACGTTTTTTTGCATATTTAATATATTCGATTATTAATGATAAGCCTG
The DNA here is from genome assembly GCF_003574475.2 of Pseudofrancisella aestuarii. Taxonomy (NCBI): domain Bacteria; kingdom Pseudomonadati; phylum Pseudomonadota; class Gammaproteobacteria; order Thiotrichales; family Francisellaceae; genus Pseudofrancisella; species Pseudofrancisella aestuarii. The sequence goes on from NZ_QLIS02000002.1 coordinate 226,990, forward strand.
AACAATCTATATCTTTACTTTTTTCAAAATTAATAGTCCAATCTTTTTTTAATTGGAGTAGGGCTTTTTTATATTTCTTATTAATTAGAGAAACTGTATCTAAGGTCAAATTTGTTTCGACATGCCATACATTATTGATAATATTTATCATACTTCAGCAGTTTTATCTTTTAATAGTTCAGGGTATGATTTTTCTTTTATTTTCTGGATGGTTTTTTTAACAGCTTCATTCATTTCTGCAACATTTTTGTATGATTTGAATTGAGGCTTATAAGTTTCTAGGATACTAACGCCAGCTACATTAATATCATATATTTTCCATTGATTGTCTTTTTTGAATAGTTTTATTGCAAGTTCTGAACTTTGTCCATTATTAGTATTTGTTATTTTTCCATTAACAATGGCAACTGCTTTAATTTTCCATTCATCACTAGTAAATGGATATAAAGTAACTTTATATTTTCCAGCATATGCCACATTCTTAGCATAAGTAAATGTAAGCATCTCAGTAGTTAAATCAATAAACTCTTTTTTCTCTTCTGGAGTTGCTTTATTCCATTTATCACTGCCTACTACAATTTGGGCAACAACATCAGCAGCTACTATAGGAACAATATTTTGTTTAATGAGTTCGAGTAGTTTATATGGGTCCTTTTGGTATTCTGCAGAATTTTCTATCAACTCATCTTGTGTACTAACTACTGTTTTATTAAGTAAATCTACTGGATTACCAGCATTCGATCCATCAGCAAACGCATAAAAGAAAGTTAACAATAAAAATATTAAGGTATTTAATTTACGAAGCACAGTTTATCTCCTATAAGGTACAATTTATTAAAAGAAGTTTAATATAGTTTTTTAGTTTTTTTAAGAGCTATTTTTTATCTTCATCCTTTGAGGCTACAAAAGTGTTTATTAAAGAGCCTAAGTCAAGTGCAGATTCTGTATTTTCTAGTGGTATGATACTGCCATTATGTAAGTATTTATCAGTATCTCCACTTGCTTCAATACCAGCTATAGCTAATATGTCTTCTTTAGGAGGACTCAAGGCTATATAATTATCGCCGAGGATTCCTGACATAGCTATAGATGCTGAGTAGTTGGCAGGGATTTTTTCTTTATTATTTATTGAAATAGTTACATCAGCAATAAATCCATTATATGATTTAGCTAAGGATATATTTGTTACTTTGCCTACTTCAACCCCAGATATTTTGACTGCAGCATTAGTTCTTAATGAGCCAACATTTTTGAATTCTGCAGTTATAGAGTAAGAATTATTATTGAAACTGGAGACTTTAGTTCCACTTACTTTAAATGTTAAGAAAAGTAAGCATATTACTCCAATTATTATGAATAGTCCTACAGATATTTCAAAGTATTTATTTCTCACTATTTAAACTCCCCCAAACATTATAGATGTAAGAATAAGATCAGTACCAAGTATGCTCATACAGCAGTAAACGACTGTTCTAGTAGTTGCAGCAGCTATACCATTTGAATTTGGTATGCTATAGTAGCCTTGATATAGGGCTATCCATGAAATTATTATAGAAAAAACTATGCTTTTAATCATGCCATTTGTTATATCGCTAAGACTTACTGATGCTTGAATATTGCTCCAGAACTCTCCATACCCAATTCCTAGTACACTAGAACTTAGAGTATATCCAGCTAAAATTGAAACTGAACAGAAGAAAAGTGTAAGTATAGGAACACTAACTATACATGCCCAAAACCTAGTAGAAAGGATAAAACTTATTGGATTTACATTCATAACTTTTAAGCTATCTATTTGATCAGTCGCTTTCATTAGCCCTATTTCTGATGTTATTGAGCTACATGCTCTTCCTGCAAAAAGCATTGCTGTAACGACAGGTCCTAGTTCTCTTAATACACTAAGTGCAACCATTACCCCTAATAATGAATGAGCACCGAATTTTGAAAGGGTATAGTAGCCTTGTAAACTTAAAACTAGACCAATAAAAATTCCTGAAGTTATGATTATAATGCTTGAATTAATTCCAATCTTTTTTATTTGTAATATGGTGTCTCTTAAATGAACTTTCCCAAAAACTATTTGAAAGAATAGAATGATTGCGGAGTTAACATTATATAAAGCACTAAAAAAAACACTGTAGATTTTTTGTAAAAGATAGATCATTTATATCTCCAGTAATTTATTTTTTATAGAGCTAGAAGTTTCATTATTTGGTTGTTTACTTTCTTTGTACTCACCCTTCAAAAATGATTGTATTGCAATATCATTGCTATTTTTAATATTTTCAACGCTATCACAAGCTAAAATCTTTTTATTAGCTACTATAATTACATTGTCTGAAATGTCGAGAGCTTCATCTATATCGTGTGACACTATTATAGATGTTATATTTAAAGTTTGGTTTAGAGTTTTTATCAACTTTAATAATGTGTTGAATGAAGCTGGATCTTGTCCAGTAAATGGCTCATCATATAACATTATTTTAGGATCCATTGCTATTGATCTTGCTAGAGCTACTCTTCTAGCCATCCCACCTGAAAGTTCATTTGGCATCATTTGAGTTGTATTTAATAAGCCAACAGCCTCTAATTTCATTAGAACTATATTCTTTATGAGATTTTCATCAAGAGAGGTGTTCTTTCTTAAAGGAAAGGCAATATTGTCATAAATATTAAGATGAGTAAATAGTGCTCCAGACTGAAAAAGAAACCCCATTTGTTTTCTTATATTTTTTAATTCTTTTTCTTTAGTTTTGTAAGTTAAAGCATGATTTCTATAATTAATGCTACCATTCTTTGGTTTTATTAATCCAGCTATTAGTTGGAGTAAGGTTGTTTTGCCAGCACCAGACGGACCTAGAATACTAGTTATCTTACCTTTTTGAATAGTGAATGATACATTGTCATATATGCATCTTTCACCTCTATAAAATGAAACGTCTTTAAATTCTATGTTTTCAGACATTTAGAAATTAATTAAAAGGAATATTTACTTCTATCGTAGAGTTTTTATTGTTATCTTCAACTTTGATATCAATATCTCTAATATTCTCTTCAGATAAAGCAATATATTTTTTTACGACTTCAATAATTTCATCTTTTAGTTCAGCTAATAGGTGACTGCTAATTCTTGATGATTTAGGTCCAAGCTCATTTCTCTGATGAGCAACAATTATTTGTAGTCTTTCTTTAGCTAAAGAAGCACTTCTTTGTTTTTTGTTTTTACTTATGTTTATGCCAAAAATTTTTGCTATCATGACTTACCTATTAGCTTTTTAAAGAAACTTGTTTTTTGTTCCATGTGTCTCATTGGAATATCTTCTCCTAGTATTCTATCTACAGCATCAAAGTATGCTTTTGCAGCAATGCTTTCTGTAGAGTGAGTTATAGGGTGACCGCTATTAGATGCTTCTAATATATCTCTAGATTCTGGAATTATTCCTACGATAGGTGTGTATAATATTTCACTAACATCTTCAGCTTTTAGCATTGCTCCAGCTTTAGCTCTTGCAGCGTCATATCTATTTAGTAGTAGGTGAACTTCTTTAAATTCTCCCTCTTTTTGAGCTTTTAGAGTTTTGCTCGAAAGCATGCCCAATATCCTATCAGAATCTCTTACAGAAGACACTTCTGGATTTGTAACGATTATTGCTGCATCAGCACATCTCATAGCCATTAAAGAACCTTTTTCTATACCAGCTGGCGAGTCGCATATGACGATATCAAAATTTTCTTTTAATTCTGCAATAACTCTATCAACACCTTCTTCAGTTAAGGCATCTTTATCTCTTGTTTGAGATGCAGGGATAATGAAAAGATTGTCTATTCTCTTATCTTTTATTATTGCCTGATTAATTGTTGCCTCTTCTTTTACGACATTAACTAAGTCGTAAACGACTCTTCTTTCACAGCCCATTATTAAGTCTAAATTTCTTAGACCAACATCGAAGTCTATTACAACAGTTTTTAAATTTCTTTTTGCAAACGCATAAGCAATCGCTGCACTAGAAGTTGTCTTTCCTACGCCACCTTTGCCAGATGTAACAACGAATACTTTACCTTGTTTTTTTTCACTCATTTATTTTAAAGCCTCTTTGTATTAAAAACCTTCGATATGGATTTTGTCATCTTTTAAGTAAACAACATAGCCTTCTTTATATTGATCTCCAACAGGGATACTCTCATTATTTAATGTAACATATTTACCTGCTATGGATACGAGTTCTGCTTTCAAATCTTTGCATATTATTTTTGCATCTTTATCACCGGAACTTCCTGCAATAACTCTTCCGCCTATTCTACCATATACAACTATATTTCCATCTGCAATAATTTCCGCACCATTATTTACATTAGCAGTTATAACAATATCGCCATCTCTAGATTCAATAGATTGGCCGGTACGAACTGGAGATGTTATTATTTTTACGCCACCCTTGGTTTTTTCTGGCGTTATTAAATCATCCTTTGTTTTATTGCTTTTTAAAATGTTGTGACCAGCTTTAGCTAGTTTTATTTTAAGATCTTGATTGTTTGTAACAAATCCTACTGGAACCATTCCACTTGTCTTAAATAGACTTATTATTTTTTCAAGAAGTTTAATAGTGGTCTCTGGTAAAGTATCTATATCTCTTATATCAATAGCAAAAGGAGTGTTATGGAAAAAGGATTTCGATTGGCTTATTTTTGAATTAAGCAAAGACTCTACTTGCTTTAATTCAGTAGTGTTTATATTTATGGCACTAATTGTATAATTGCCACCTTTGAAGTGAAAGGCTTGCCTCATAAAGAAATCCCTTTAAAATAATTATTTTATTTTAGCTTCTTTATAAACAACATGTTGACGAACAACTGGATCGAATTTTTTGATTTCCATTTTGTTCGGCATATTTTTCTTATTTTTTGTTGTAGTATAAAAATGACCTGTTTTAGCTGAAGAAACTAATCTGATTTTTTCTCTCATTTTATAATTCCTAATGTATGGTTTTAAATTAGATTGAATGTCCTGCTGCTCTTAAGTCAGAAAGTACACTTTCAATGCCTTTTTTATCAATTATTCTCATGCCTTTAGAGCTAACTTTAAGCTTCACATATCTATTCTCATTCTCAACCCAGAAGCGGTGAGTATGAAGATTTGGTAAAAATCTTCTTCTTGTTTTATTTTGAGCGTGAGAAACATTGTTTCCTGTTACAGGTCTTTTACCTGTTACTATACAGAATTTAGACATTATAGTACCCTCCTTTGGGCAAAAAATAGAAGTTTATAAAATATATATCTCAAAAATTCTATTATTTTTATTATAAAAAGTAAACTGATTTTACTATTTTTTTAACCCATAGGGTTGCCGCCAGCTTGTGAAGAGCTATCAATATTTTTGCTATTGAATTGAAAGTCATCGCCAGTATCTATAAGTTCTGAGGTTGTATGTAATTCAGCTTGACTTGGTTTGCTTGGATCTAATGAGTCATATTCAGCTGAAACTGAATTTTTAATATTTTGGTTATTGTTAGAGTTAGAAGAAGTGTTATTAGAGTTGTTAGAACTATTTTTAATATTTTGGTTATTGTTAGAGTTAGAAGAAGTGTTATTAGAGTTGTTAGAACTATTTTTAATATTTTGGTTATTGTTAGAGTTAGAAGAAGTGTTATTAGAGTTGTTAGAACTATTTTTAATATTTTGGTTATTGTTAGAGTTAGAAGAAGTGTTATTAGAGTTGTTAGAACTATTTTTAATATTTTGGTTATTGTTAGAGTTTGATGAGATGTTGGAATTATTTTTACTAGGTTTTAAGATTTCATACTCTGTTACATCTGTCGAACCTGTATCGGAAGTGTCATTTCCAGTATTATAATTTAAGCTACTTATTGTCGGATCAGATAGGTTGGTATTAGAAAAATTATTGCTTTTTATATTTGGTTTGTCAGGTAAATATAGTGGGCCTGATTGTCCGCAAGCACTTAGTAGAAAAGCACAAAATATAGCAGATATAGAGATTTTATAAAATTTCATAGTTTTGAAAGTATAATTTTTCTTAAGCTATAATTTAGCACATATTAAACTATGTAACTAACTTACTTATGAATTTTTATATTAAAATGTTAAAATTTTTTTAGTATATTTTGTTTATATTTGTATTGTGGATTTCTTAGATTTTACGGGGATTGGAGAAAAGACTCTTAAGATATTTAATAAATATGGCTTAAATAAGCCGAATGAGTTGTTAACTATTTTTCCAAAAGACTATAAGGATACTACAAATGCTACAGCCATAGAAAGTCTTACCAGTGATCAAAAAGCTCTTATAGAAGGTAGCATTACTAACTTAAATATTAAAAAGTTTGGTAAAAAACTTTTAAGCTTCATTGTTAATGATGGCACGGGATACTGTCAAATTGTTCTTTTTAAATTTTATCCTAATCAAATTAAAATGTTAGAAAATGCAGAGTCTGTAAGATGCTATGGAAAAATTTCTTTTTCTAATGGTGTTCAAATGATTCATCCAGAGTGGGCCATAATAAAAGATGGTAAATGTACATTAGAAAAAAAAGTATCTCCAATTTATGGCTTAACTAAAATATCAAATAAATTGATTGTACAAATAATTTCTGAAATGGTTTCTAAAAACCAAGTTTTTGATTTATTGCCAAATAATTTTGTTGAGCAATATTCATTAATTAATTTTTCTGAGGCTTTAAGCTATATACATGTCTTAACAAATGCTTTTGATAAGAGCTTATTGCCCAAGGCGAGGTATTCTATTAAATTTGAGGAAATGTTGGCTTATAAATTGGCTGAAGAAAATATAAGAAAAGATTTTAATGAAACAATATCACCATTACTAGAAGTTAGTAAAAGCTTGCAAGAAAAATTTTTTTCTAAGCTACCTTATGCTTTAACTAAAGCTCAACAGAAGGCGATGGAGGAAATTCTTTCAGATATAAAAGAGCCAAGAACAATGATAAGGCTTCTACAAGGAGATGTTGGTGCTGGTAAGACTATAGTGGCAACTTTGGCATTATATGTTGCTGCTAAGTCAGGATATCAAGCGGCGATAATGGCGCCAACAGAAATATTGGCTGAACAGCATTATGCTTTTTTGAGTAGTTATTTAGCTGATTTTGATATTGAGGTTATACCTTTGTTAGGTAAGCTAACAGCTAAGCAAATAAAAGAAAATCTAAGAAAAATAGCTATGACAGATGCTTGTGTAATTGTGGGGACGCACGCAATCTTTCAAGATAGGGTGATATATAAAAATCTTGGGCTAGTTATAGTTGATGAGCAACATAGGTTTGGAGTTGAGCAAAGGTTGGCGTTAGTAAAAAAAGCAAAAACAGGAGAAAAGGTTGCACCGCATCAATTAATAATATCAGCGACACCAATTCCAAGAACATTGGCGATGACATTATATGGAAATTTACAATTATCAATATTAGATGAACTACCACCTTCAAGGAGAAAAATAGTTACGACTATTTTGAATAGGAGTAAAAAACAGATTCTTATAGATAAGCTTAAAAAAGCTATATCTCAAGGAGAACAAGTTTATTGGGTGTGTCCATTAGTTGAAGAATCAGAAAGTCTAGATTCATTACAGGATGTTAAGAGTTTGTATGAAGAGTTAACTTCTTATTTAGGGATTGAAGCGGTAGGGCTTGTTTATGGCTCAATGAAATCAAAAGAAAAAATTGAAGTTATGGATAATTTTAAGGAAGGTAAATATAGCATTTTAGTGGCAACAACTGTTATAGAAGTTGGAGTTGATGTCCCTAATGCAACTATTATGATTATAGATAATGCTGAGAGGCTTGGACTATCTCAATTGCATCAATTGAGAGGTAGAGTTGGAAGGGGCTCAAAAGAAAGTTATTGTGTGCTTTTATATGGAGATAAAATTAGTGAGGTAGGAAAAAAACGGATATCGCTAATTAGAGAGTCTCAAGATGGGTTTTATTTAGCAGAACAAGACTTGCAGATTCGTGGGGCTGGGGATATTTTAGGTAAAGAGCAGTCAGGAATATCAACTTTTAGAACATTTGATATAAATGAATATTATGAAAGTTATGAAGCAATTTTAGAGGCTGCTGATATCCTTCAACAAGATTATCCAGAAGTTGTTCCTAAACTTATAGATAGATGGTTTAATCGTAGAGTAGATTATGTGGATGTTTAGATAAATTATGATATTGGCAAGTTTAATAGCTATAGTAGTAGCTTTATTGGTAACTTTGATATTGGCAAGAATACTTTATAGATTTAGCTATAAAAAAGGGATGTTACAAAGCCGCAAAGATAGAGTTTTAAATGCGATAATAATAGCTTTTGCATTTTTTTGTTTAAGCAGTTTTATTTACGTTGGTATTATAAATATTATTTGAACCTGATAATGATCTTATTTCGTTTTAAGCATTGAGAATCTATTAGCTTAAAAATTGTTTTATTGCTGCTATAATATTTATTTAGTAAGATTTTAATTTTTTCAAATAAAGGGACTACTAAATGGCAGTTATCAAGACAGAAGACTTAATAAATAGTGTTGCTGATGCGCTTCAGTATATTTCTTATTATCATCCGAAAGATTTTGTAGATGCAATGTATGAGGCATACCAAAGAGAAGAGTCTAAACCAGCGAAAGATGCTATGGCTCAAATTCTTATTAATTCAAGAATGTCAGCTATTGGTAAAAGGCCAATTTGTCAAGATACAGGTATGGTTTGCGCTTTTGTTAAGGTTGGGATGGATGCTAAGCTTGATAAAACTGATAGGACTATAACAGAGCTTGTGAATGAGGGTGTAAAAAGAGGGTATGCAGACGAGCATAATCCTTTAAGAGCATCTATGGTTTTTCCTCCGCATGGGGCAAGAAAAAATACTAAAGACAATACTCCGGCAATTGTACATATTGACCTTGTGCATGGTGATAAAATTGAGATAGATATTGCTGCAAAAGGTGGTGGATCTGAGTTTAAGTCAAAATTTAAGGTATTGAACCCTAGCGATAGTATAGTTGATTGGGTAGAAGAAATGTTACCACAAATGGGCGCTGGTTGGTGTCCTCCTGGTATTATCGGTATTGGTATTGGTGGTACGGCTGAAAAATCAATGCTTTTAGCAAAAGAGTCTCTTGGTGAAGAGATAAATATGCAAGATATTATAAAAAATGGCCCGCGAAATGAAACAGAACAACTTCGTTTAGATATTTATAACCGAGTAAATGCTCTAGGTATTGGAGCACAAGGGCTTGGCGGTTTGACAACTGTACTTGATGTGAAAATTAATGAATATCCAACTCATGCGGCGTGTAAACCTGTGGCACTTATTCCTAACTGTGCTGCTACGCGTCATGTGCATTTTGTACTTGATGGAGCTGGTGCTGTAGATTTACCTGCTCCTAAATTAGAAGACTGGCCAGTGATTGAACAAGGTCAAAATGATGATGTTAAGAAAATAAATCTTGATACGGTAACTAAAGAAGAAGTTCAAGCTTTAAGATCAGGAGATAATATTCTTCTAAGTGGTAAGATTTTAACAGGCCGTGACGCAGCCCATAAGCGCTTAAAAGATATGTATGATGCGGGTGAGAAATTCCCGGTAGATCTGAAAAATAAGTTTATTTATTATGTTGGTCCAGTTGATCCTGTGGGTAGTGAGGTTGTAGGTCCAGCGGGTCCGACTACTGCGACTCGTATGGATAAGTTCACACCATTTATGTTAGAGAATGTTGGCATAATGGGAATGATTGGTAAATCTGAGCGCGGTCAGGCTACTATCGACTCTATTAAGAAAAATAAAGCAGTATACTTTATGGGTGTTGGTGGTGCTGCATATCTTATATCTAAGTCTATCAAAAAAGCTAAAGTGGTTGCTTTTGAAGATCTTGGTATGGAAGCAATTTATGAGTTTGAGGTTGAGGATATGCCAGTAACTGTTGCTGTTGATTCTTTAGGAGTATCAGCCCATCAACAAGGTCCTAAAGAATGGAAAGCTAAAATAGCTGAAATAAAAAAGGTGTAATTTATGCAAGAATTAGTTTTTTCTTTTATGCAGATATTTTTTGTGGTTTTAGCAGTATCTGTGGTTGCCATAGTTTCTGTAGTGGTAATGAAAAATATGAAACAAAAAAATAATATGAATGAGTCTTCTAAAAACTCATCTGAAAATAAAATGTCATCTAAAGAATAGATTTAATATTTTATAGTTTAAATAGTAATCTCAATCTGATTATTTTCTGGATCTAATACACAGCTTTCAAAATATCCGTCTCCAGTAGTTCTAGGGTGGCTCATTATAGAGTAACCATCTTTTTCTAAAAGTTGTGTTAGCTCATTTACGTTATTTTTACTTCCTGTAGATATTGCTAGATGAATAAAGCCAAATCTTTCTTTTAAACTGTCAAATTCTAAATTATTTAATTTGTTTGAGTGCATGATTTCAAGACGAGCTCCGGAGTGAAAAGAGATAAAATAAGATGAAAAACCTTTAGTATGATTAATATATTTATCATTTGCTTTTCCATTAAAATATTTGCAGTAAAAGTTTTTCATGGTTTCTAAGTTTTTAACCCAAATAGCAATGTGTTCTATTTTCATTGTTTTAATTCCTTTCAAGATGTTGTTACAACTCTATACTTTATATTGCTAAACTTTATAATATATTTAGTCATCTTATTTGTAAGAGTAATTATAATGCATAAAGATAAAATATTTGAGTTTATAAAAAAAGTTCAGGCGATTTCTCACACGGGTGTGACATATTCTCAGTGCCCATATGCTTTAGATAATTACCATGAGTTGTTAGAGTTGAGCAGTAAGATGTTGCATGAATATATTAAGTCAGAAGTTCAGCCATATGATATATATAAAGACACATATTACCCAACTCCTCAGCCAGGTGTGAGGGTGCTTATAATAAAAGATAATAAGATCTTAATGGCTGAAGATATAGACACTCCGAATGAGTGGACTCTTCCTGGGGGATGGTGCGATATAGATACATCACCTGTTGAAGCATCTATAAAAGAAGTAAAAGAAGAAACTGGATTTGATATAAGGGTAACTAAGTTACTAGCATTGATGGATCGAAACAAATATACACAAAGTGAAATCTATAATGTTTATAGTATTGTTTTTCTTGCGGAAATAATTGGTGGAGAAAATGATCCTAATTTTGAAGTGAATAAGGTAGATTTTTTTGATTTAGATAGTTTACCAAAGCTTTCCCATAAATTAACAAAATCAGAATTAGATATTATTCTACAAGCGTATAAAGCAGATCAAGTATATTTTGAATGATTAGAAACTCTCTACGGTTTACATTCTTTTCCTAGATAGATAAGATTAAGGGCTTAAGTTTATAAACAAGTATTTATTATGATTATATTAGGTGTGCAAATCACGATAGTATTGAAATTTTTAGTAACGTTACTGGCTATAATTAATCCATTTTCTTGCGCAGGTATATATTTAGATACTGTGAAAAAATCTGATAATAAAGAAAGAGCAAAGATTGTTATTAGTATGGTATTTGCTGTTTTTATTGTTCTCTCTATAATGGTATGGTTAGGAAGTCCAATACTTAATGCATTTGGGATTAATGAAAGTGCATTTAGAGCTGGTGGTGGAATAATAGTCTTATTTTTTGGTTTAAGGATTATTGGCGTCATTTCATCTGATAATAGTTCTGAGAATGATAAGAAAACTGCTAAGGAGTTGGCTATAGTCCCACTGGCAATTCCCTTAATTGCTGGACCAGGGACAATAGCTACTGTTATATCAGAATCTCATAAGTATTTTTTATCCTCTGAAGCAAAGTTAGTAGCGACTTTCTGTATATTTGTGCTGGTATTCATATTGTGGATGTTCTTTACATTTTTACCTAAAATATCTTCTTTCTTAGGAGAAAATCTTATGGATGTGCTTTCTAAGGTTATGGGACTTGTGTTGGTAGCTATTGCTACAGAAATGGTTTTTGATGGTATTAAAGGTTTCTTTTTTAGTTCATAAATAGGAGAGGTAAAATGATAAAAGTATTTGGAATTAATAATTGTACAAGTGTAAGAAATGCCCTTAAATTTTTTGAAGGAAAAGGTAAGAAGGTGGATTATATAAACCTAAGAGAAAATAGGCCGACTTGGCAAGAAATGAAAGAGATCAAGGATAAAGCTGGTTTTGAAACTATAGATTTATTTAATTCTAACGGTAAACTTTTTATGGAAATGGGATTAAAAGAAAAGTTTGCTAACCTATCTGAAGAAGAAGCTTTAAAGCTGTTAGTTACTGACGCTTTATTGTTCAAAAGACCATTAGTCGTAGATGGTAATTACGTTAGAACTGGTTGGAATAAAAAAGAATATGAAGCTCGTTGGAGCTAAGAATAGAATTAAGCGTTTACTTCAGCTTTAGCTTTAGCTATTTCTGAATCTAGGCTAGCTGCTTTTGAAAGGTTTTGTTCAGCTTTAGCATTTAATACTTTTGCTTGATCTTTTTCATATTGAGATTTAGAGCTATCCGCCGCAGCTTCCTTATCAAGATTTCCAGAATCAACGCTAAGATTATCTGCCTGTAACTTTTGATCTTTTGCTTTCTGATTAAGATCATTTTGTTGTTGTTGTAGGTTTGCTAGTTCTTGTTCTTTTTTGCTTGGGCTACAAGAAGCTAATAATAATGTGCATGATCCTGCTACTAATAAAGTTATTAATGTTTTTTTGAAAGTCATTTCAATTCTCCTTATTTATATACTTTAATACATAGCTTGAAATATAAATATTTACTTTGCTATATGATCATTATGATGAAGAAAAACTTATTAGTAAATATTTAATGAAAGAAATTGGGTTGGTTAATGACATGTGGCTAAAATAAGTTAACAGCATGCAAGAACATTATTAAGCAGAAGAAAGTTATTATATTAGCAGTTAGATTTAGCTCTTTTCTATTACAAAATAATGAGATTATGAACCATATCAGGATTCCGCAAGCAATACCATTGGAGATTGATGATGATAATGTCATTAATAAAATTGTAAAAAAAGCAGGAGTAGCTTGAATAAAATCTTTCCATTCTATATTTACTATTTGCTGCATCATTAATATACCTATAAGTACTAATGCTGGAGATATTACCTCTAGTGGTATTGAGCTAATAAGAGGAGATAAAAATAAAAATGGCAAAAACAAAATTCCTGCAAAAACAGCAGTAAGGCCAGTTTTACCTCCTTGAGCGATCCCTACACCAGATTCTACTACAACTGTTGAGGGGCTTGTACCAATAAAGCCTGAAATTGTTGCTCCAGCAGCATCGACGATAAAAGTTTTTTTGAGTTCTTTATCTGTATGATTGTGAGGTTTTCCCATGCTGCCATATAGGCTAGCTATTGTACCTGTTCCATCAAATAAACTTAAAAAGCAGAATGTAAATATTGTAGGTAAGATTGCAAATTTTATTCCATTTATAAAATCAATTTGTCCAATTAAAGAAAAATCTGGCATCGAAACAAAACTATTTGGGATTGTTATTATTTTTTCTCCAGATATTTGCTGGAGAGGATAGCAAATAATATATCCAATAATTATGACCAGAATTATTGGGGCTGGTATTTTTTTTATAAAAAGTATAAGCAAGCTAATTAGGCAAATAAGAAATAAACCATGTTTAGTAGTTAGCGTTGCAAAGGATAATATTCCATTGTCAGTATTTATGATGCCACTATTTAACAATCCTATATATGCAATAAATAAGCCTATGCCAGCACCTAAAGAATTTTTGATAGATTTTGGTAGGTTTATCATGATTCTTGCTCGAATATTTAGTAACACTAGTAAGCTAAATATTATTCCTGACCAAAAGGTTGCGCCTAATACCGTTTGCCATGGTAGGTGGTATACATTAACTGCAGTATATGAAAAAAAGATATTCATTCCCATTCCAGGTGCTATCACGAAAGGATTTTTTGTATATAAGCCCATAGCTATACTAGCTATAGCAGATATTAAAATAGTACTTGTTACTAGAGCATTGCTTGGCATCCCAGTAGCTGAGAGTATTTTTGGGTTAACTATAATGATGTATGAAATAGCTAAAAATGAGGCTAGTCCTGCAAAAAATTCTTTTTTTATAGAGCTATCGTTGCTTGAAAGTTTAAAGAAACTATCTATAAATTTCATAAAAAATGGCGTTAAGAAGTTTTACTTTAAAATATTATAATTAATGGACTTGGTAGTAAAGAAACAAATGAAGTCTAGGCTTATTATTTTTGTTCATGACTTTTGTAAAGCACAAGATTCTATGGAATTAATTACAAAGCTGATACTCTAACATATCCTCCGGGAACAGACTTTATTAAAGACTCCATTTCAAGGTCAAAAAGTATTTCATTTACTTGTTGAAACTCAAAGCTTGTCGAGTTGATTATCTGATCTATGGTGGTTAACTCCATAGAAATTGAATTTAAAATAATAGTTTCACTTTTAGACAAATTGGTAATATTGTCTGATTTATTTGTGTTTTCAATATTCTGAGAATCAATATTTAATTCATTTAAAATATCTTCGATACTAGTGACAGATTTGGCACCTTGTTTAATAAGGTTATTGCAACCCGTGCTAGCTTTACTAAAAATACTTCCAGGAACAGCAAAAACTTCTTTGTTCTGCTCTAATGCATATTTAGCAGTTATCAACGAACCACTTTTTTCTGTTGCTTCAATTATTAGCACACCTGTAGATAATCCACTTATTATTCTATTTCTTTGAGGAAAATTATATCTTTGAGGTGTTGTACCAAAAGCAAATTCTGAGACTATTAATCCGGAAGCAATTATTTGATTTGCTAGATTTTCATTAATGGCTGGATATATTATGTCTATACCCGTTCCAAGTACTGCAATAGTTTTTCCATTATTTTTTAATGTATATTTATGTGCTAGTGTATCTATTCCATATGCTAATCCACTGGTTATTGTGAATCCATGGTTAACTAGTTCTGATACTAACTTTTTAGTACAGTTGTCACCATATATGGTATTGTTGCGAGACCCCACAATTGATATTTGTGTTTTTTTAAGCAAATAAGTATCACCTATGCAATATAATATTATTGGTGGAGAATGAGTTTCTTTTAAATTTTCAGGGTAATCATCGTCAAAAAAGTGGATTATTTTATTAATAGGATTTGTTAACCATTTTTCTACTTTAACTAAATAATTTAAATATGTTTTCTTTTCTAGAAAGTCTATAGTTTCTTTCCGTAACTTAAGCGTTGATGTAAATTCATTGGGTGTTGTAATGAGTTTCTCTAAGTCTATTTTGTCTACAATAGCTTGTTTAAAAATTTTATTTCCAAAATAAGGTGTTATTGAAAGAATAATGCAAGATTGAGTTAACTTCTCCATAAACTTAGATTCTTGTGGTAGCCATAGCCTCGCCAGCTATTTCTTGTAATGAGTTTATTATCAATATAATTGAGTAATGATCAGAAAGTCTGTATATAAATCCATATCCAAGATATTTTGGAGGAATAGGGTATCCATCTGCTCTAGTTTCAGGCATATATAAGAACATTTCAGCACCAGGAACTAAACCATCGGCTTTACCTTTATTAATTATGATGTTGTTGAAACTGGAAGACAGTGTGGTTGTATTTTGCACGTCTTCCATTACATTAGCAGTAATTTTTTTATTCATTGTGAAACTTTGTTCTGGAAGATCTGGGGTTATCATTTTGGTAGGTATAGCATAGTCGCCTATTTTAATCTCTTGATTAGTGTTCGTTATAGTTAAAGCAGTAATATTTTTGTAAACATAATCATACTTGGCTTCACCTAATTTAAATACTTTCATATCATTATTAAATTCAGATATTGGCTGAGGTTTAGATGCGATAGTAAAAATCTGACCATCATCAGAATAAAATGGTTCATTAACGAAAATAGTAAAATGAGATGTTAAAACCTGTCTTTTTTCTCGACTGTCATATATTTGTGCAACATACTCTGAGCTTTCTTTATCCATTAAATAAACATTAGAAAAGAATCTTTTATAATGGTCTATATCGACATGTTTAAAGTGTTTTCTTAGATAATCTAACTGCTGAATTAATTGGCTCTTTATGGTTATTTCAACTCTTTGATTGACACTGCGATTTGCTTGAGTATCATTTGTGACAACAGGATCTTGATATCCCATAATTTCAACTTTTATATTATCGGGACTTAATCCTTTCTGAACAAGATAGGTTTTTACACTGCTTGCTCTAGCT
Source organism: Pseudofrancisella aestuarii (assembly GCF_003574475.2). NCBI lineage: Bacteria > Pseudomonadati > Pseudomonadota > Gammaproteobacteria > Thiotrichales > Francisellaceae > Pseudofrancisella > Pseudofrancisella aestuarii. The sequence continues at coordinate 243,245 of NZ_QLIS02000002.1, forward strand.
TGAGATAACTCTAGATTTTGCTTTGTAATTAAATGATCACTATCTTTTAACAGAGCAGACTCTGTTTTAGAGGCATATCCTTTGATCGTAAAAGGTTGTTCTTTCGTAAGTCTTAAAAATGAATATAACTCATCTAAAGTTTTTTTAGCGTTATCTCTTAAAGCAAAGCTGTATGATGCAAATTTTATATTTACTTGAATATTTCTTGTTTCCTCATCAATACACATGAAAGAAGAGTCTGAGTCTAAAAGCTTCTGTGAACAAACCTCAAGTGTTGGAAAACTAAGTTTCTCCTCTTTTTTATCATCAGCACAACTTGTTATAAATAATACTAAGGGAATAAATAGAACAAACTTTAATTTGGTTATTTTAATGATTCTCATAAAGTAATTCTTTTAAATTTTTAAAAAATTATTTAGTTACATTCTACTATAAAAAAAATAAGGATAAATTGTTTTGTTATCATAAAAATATTATTTAGATTAGGTTATAGAGCCTTGATTAGGTGACTATGTTTTATAAATATGATATTTTAAGGGCAAAATCTTTATTTTATTTTAAGTCGTGATGAGAGTTTCTAAAGATAGTTTTGTTAAAATGCATTTTAAGTTTAGACTAAAAGATGGTTCCATAGCGGAAGATACTGAAAGTTATGGAAAAGCCTTTGTTTTTCAGATGGGCCAAGGCTGCTTTACTGATAAAGTTGAATCAGAATTGCTAGATAGTAATATTGGCGATAAAAAAAGAATTGTTCTAATGCCAGAAGAAGCATTTGGGGAAAAGCATCCAGCAAGTATTTATTCAGTACCTAAAAAAAGATTTCCTCTCGATATGGAATTAGAAGAAGGTTTAATAGTTTCCTTTAGTCAAAAAGATGGCACGAAGCTTCCAGGTATTATAACAGAACTGGATGAGTATGATGTTACTGTGGATTTTAATCATCCATTATCTGGGCAAATAATAGTTTTTGAAGCAAAAATTTTAGAGATAGCTAATAAGGAGGAAGATCTAGATGAAAATCTTATTGGCTAATCCTAGGGGGTTCTGTGCAGGGGTTAGTAGAGCAGTAGAAACTGTAGAAAAAGTTTTAGAAGTTGAAAAACATCCTGTATATGTTCGACATGAGGTTGTTCATAATAGAGTTGTTGTTGATTCGCTAAAGCAAAAAGGTGTTATCTTTGTTAAAGAAATAGATGAGGTTCCTAATGATGCTGTTTGTATTTTCAGTGCGCATGGTGTTTCTCTAGCTGTTGAAGAAGAGGCCGCTAAAAGAAACCTTGTTCTATACGATGCAACTTGTCCTTTAGTTACTAAAGTTCATAGAGGCGTTAGACTAGCTAGTAATAATAATTCTGAATGTATTTTAATAGGTCATAAAGGTCACCCAGAAGTTCAGGGAACTATGGGGCAGTATCGTAGTGAAATTGGAGCGATTTATTTAGTAGAAAATGAAGAAGATATTAAAAAACTAAATGTTAAAGACCCTTATAATTTATATTATGCGACACAGACAACACTTTCTGTTGATGAAACCAAGAGTATTATAGAGGCATTGCAAGAAAAATATCCTCAGATTCAGGGTCCTAAAAAAGAAGATATATGTTATGCAACCCAAAATAGGCAAACTGCTATAAAGGCGATGCTTAGCCACATAGATGTATTGATTGTGGTAGGTTCGAAAAATAGTTCTAACTCTAATAGGCTATGTGAATTAGCAACACTAAATAAAGTCGATTCATATTTAGTTGATGATGTAAATGCTATTAAAGCTGAATGGTTTGAAAGTAAGAAGGCTTGTGGCGTTAGTGCTGGCGCCTCTGCTCCAGAATATTTGGTTAAAGAAGTGGTTTCCAAAATATCTGATCTTTGTGAATCAGATGTTTCTGTTGAAGATTTTGAAGGTATTAAAGAGGAAATATATTTCCCTTTACCAAGGTTATTAAAGCAAAAGTTGGAAAAGTAGTATGCAAAGATCAATACGTGGCGCTATAACCATAGAAAAAGACACAAGAGATAATGTAATAGCTGCAACAAAAGAACTGTTGAAGAAAATCGTTGAAGTTAATGGAGTTGATATCGAAAGTATAGTTAATATAATTTTTACAACTACTCCAGATATAAAGTCAGAGTTTCCGCCAGTTGCTGCAAGAGAGATAGGTTTTAGTGATGTTCCTTTATTAACTTGTCAAGAAATAGACTGTGAAAAGGGGTTAAAGCTTTGTATAAGATTGATGTTGACATATAATACAAGCAAGAAGCAGAAAGAAATTAAGCACATCTATTTGAAAGGTGCTGGAAAACTTAGACCTGATTTAAGTAATTTTTAAGGAGTGTAAAAAACATGTTTTTCTTAGATAAAGTAGATATGAAAAAATCTAAATATGTATTGCCTAGCTTATTTACTAGTGCGAGTTTGTTATTCGCATTTTTGGCGATTGTATCAGCATTTCATGGGATGTTTGTTTCTTGTGCTGGTTATATGTTACTTTCTGGTTTTGCCGATGCGTTTGATGGAAGAGTAGCTAGGTTAACACATACTCAAACTGCTTTTGGAGCCGCATTTGATAGTTTGGCAGATGTTGTATCTTTTGGCGCAACTCCAGCATTGGTGATGTATTTCTGGGCTCTTAAAGATTTAGGAAATTTAGGGGCGGCTATTGCTTTCTTATATTTATTGGCTGTTGCAGTAAGGTTAGCAAAGTTTGATACACAGCTTCATGTTGTTGATTTAACGGAAGATAAGATTGTTGAAAGAAAGTTATATTTTTATGGAATGCCATGTCCTGCTGGAGCTGTTACAATCTCAGGTCTTATATGGATGGGTGAAAGAACATTTATAGGTAATTATGAAATTCTAACAGTTAGTTTATCTATATTTACATGTTTATACTTAGCTTTTCTTATGGTTAGTGATATTAAATTCAGAAGCTTTAAAGATAGTGATGGAAAAGGACATATTAGTAAATTGTATATAATTTGTTTTATATTAATAATTTTGATGTTGTTTACTATGCCTGAGAAATTATTATATTTATTAATGATAGGTTATGCTTTATCAGGACCAGTTTCTACATACAATCATTATAAAGCTAATAAGAATAATGATTTAAATGGTCCAAGTATTGTTGATGATAAAGAAATAATAGATGCTGAAAAGTAAATTTATTCTCTTATTGTAAAAAAGGAATTATCACTAGGGTTTCCTTGTTCTGCTTCTATTTGTGCAGCAACTCCTCCTGGCTGAGTTAGCCACCCTGGTTCATTTGAGTGCATATCTTTGTGCTCTGTTGGTTCCCTGTATCCTATTGTGTCTCCACGTGTATCTGAGCATTTATATTCTAGAAAGCTATTTTGTTCATCAGCACAGTCTTCAGAGTAACTGCTTTGAATAGTAATAATTGATAGACTAAGCACCGAGAGTGTTGTTAAAAAAAATTTCTTCACTTTAATTTCCAAATTGTAAGAATTAATTCATGATAAGCCAACTTTAAATTATTTCCAATAAATTTCATCAAATTAATATTCTAGAGCAACTCCTCCTGGAGCTGTTAGCGGCCCAATTTCTGCTGAGCTTGAATACATTCCTTCATCACCAGAATACATATATCCAGCATACATATTGTTAAAGCATGTATTGCCTTGGTTTACAGGGTAGTTAAAGTTATATTGAGCTGGAGTTTGAGTTGCGCATGATGAGAGGATGGCTATGTATAAAAGCATTATGGAAATTTTTTTCATTAAACAAAAAATGGCATGAAAGTTAATATCTATATTAAGTTAATTTATATCTATTTCCAATAACTCTAACTTTAAAGTGTTTAAAACGTTTATAATTTAAAACACTCATGTATAATATTTAGCGATAACATTTTATTAAGTAATTAAAACATTTTAGGGTAATTTATGGGTGATAATTCTTTATCTTTATGGGGTCTTATATTAAATGCTAACTTTGTTGTTCAGCTTATAATGTTGCTTTTAGTAGCTATGTCTATATATTCTTGGGCAATTATGTTGGAGCTTAATAAGAGATTAAAAAAATATAGATTGGAAGAGTCTAGATTTGATAAGCTTTTCTGGGCTGGGCACCATATTCAAAAACTTTATGACTACTACTTACAGCATAAAGACAATATTTTTGGGAAGTCTATAATATTTTGTTCTGCATTAAGAGAGTTTAATGGGTTAAAAGAGACCGGTGTTCTTAAGGGTGAAATAATACTCGAAGGTATGGAAAGAACAGTTAATATTGCAATTACGCAAGAAACTAAAGAGCTTGAGAAAAAATTACCAACTCTAGGTACTATAGGAGCTATAGCTCCCTATATTGGTCTTGTTGGGACGGTATGGGGAATTATGTCTTCTTTTAATACTCTTGGTGGAGTAGAGCAGGCGACTATATCTGTAGTAGCGCCTCATATTGCAGAGGCTCTTATAGCGACAGCTTTAGGTTTGTTTGTGGCAATTCCTGCAGTTATAGGACATAGTAAGTTTTCTAATCAAATAGATGATGTGGTTACTGGATATGAATCTTTTCAAGACGATTTATGTATATTGCTTTTGAAAGAAGCTCATAAAGATGTTGCTAGAGAACAAAATTTTCAATAAGAGATTCTAACATGAAAAAGAATAGCAGAAGAGGTGTTAGAAAAAAGAAACCAATGGTTGAAATCAATGTTGTACCATACATTGATGTTATGTTGGTGCTTTTAGTGATTTTTATGATTACTACACCTATACTAACTCAAGGTGTTAAGGTTGATTTACCTAAAGCGACATCTGAAAAAATACCTTCTAATGATAGTAAGCCAATAGTTATTACTGTAAATAAACAAGGCGAATATTTTGCTAATCAAGGTATAAATGATACTAAGACTGTATTATCTGCCAATGATTTAAAGAAAGTGGTTGTTGATTTAGAAAAGCAATATCCAAATAAGCCTGTATATGTAAGAGGTGATGCTAGTGCAACTTACGGACAGGTTGTTAGTGCAATGGCTTTAATTCAGCAGGCTGGAGTAGAAAAGGTGGGATTGGTTACTGAAGATGATAAATCCTAAGCTTAAGCATATTATTGACTCTTTACAAAAGATAGTAAATGAAAAGCCATTTGTAGCTAAGTCAGTATTTATACATATAGGTATAGTCGTTGCTTTAGTTATCTTATCTAATTTAAGTGCATTAAGATTTTCTTCTGATTTGAAAATTGAAGCAGAGGTTCAAAAAAACAAACCTAAAAATATGCAAATTATTCAAGCTACCTCTATAAGTAGTTCAGAGCTTGATAGACAGATAAAAGCATATGATGATCACCAGCAAGAATTAAAGGATGCTCGAGAAAAGCTAAGAAAAGCTAAAGAAGAAGCAAGAAAGAAAGCAATAGCAAAAGCAAAACAAAAAGCAGAAGCTGAGCGTAAGGCTAAAGAAGAAGCACAACGTAAAGTTGAAGAAGAGAAAAAGGCTAAGGAAGAAGCTGAGCGTAAGGCTAAAGAAGAAGCACAACGTAAAGTTGAAGAAGAGAAAAAGGCTAAGGAAGAAGCTGAGCGTAAGGCTAAAGAAGAAGCTATAAAGAAAGCTAAAGCAGAAGCTGAAGCGAAAGCTAGAAAAGAGATTGAACAAAACCAAGCGCAGAGGGCTATCTCAAGCTATATATCAGAGTATCAAGATAGAGTAGGTAGTAACTGGATTAAAGATGATTGTCGAGGGATTTACGATCTTCCCAGAGCAATCATAAGAAATGGTAAATTTATGAGGTTAACTGGTTCGAGTGGTAATTATAGATGTGATAAATCATTAATAGATGCTATTCAAAATACCACACCTCCAGTAGTCACAAATAGTATAGCTAAGCAGACTCTTGAAAGAGAGAATGTGAGTTTTATATTTAAACAAAGTTAATGGATCAAAATATGATAAGAAAAATTCTCTCTATTTTTACAATATTTATATTTTTGTCAACAAGCTCTTATGCTGATTTAACAGCAGAGGTTACTAGTGGAGTTATACAAAAGCCATTAGTCACAGTTGTAAGTAACGATATAGTAGATGACTTTTCTCAAGGTGTTAACTCGGTAGTTACTGCTGATTTAAATAATAATGGCGCAATGGAAGCTAATGATGATATTAAATATGAGATAAAGTCTAGTCAGGATGTTCCTTGGAAAAATATAAACTCTGATTACGTTGTTTTAATTAATTATAAAAAGAATTCATCAGATAATTTTAGTGTTGAAGCAACTATCTTAAAAAGAAATGATACTGGTTATATTAGATCAATATCTTATAACGGTATAAGCACTTCACTGAAAAGAGTTTTAGCTCATAAAATAGCTAACTATGCTTATAAAACTATTGCCGGAGATGAAGGGTTTTTCTTGACAAAGTTAGCTTATGTAAAAGTTACAAATCCATATTCTAGGTATGGAAGAATATATGAGTTAATTGTTTCTGATTATGATGGTAATAATAAACATACTATATTAAGACAAACTGACAATCCTATTGCGACACCTTCTTGGTCGCATGATGGGAGATTTATAATTTACTCTAGTTATGTTGGTGGTAGTATGGGTATTTATACTATAGAGCTGGCAACTGGTAAGGTAAGAGAAATAGCTAAGTTTAAGGGTATAAACAGTGCTGCATCGTTCTCACCTGATGATAAGTCAATTGTTTTAGCTTTATCGAAAGGATATTCAGAGCAAACTAATATCTATGTTATGAATTTGGCAACTAAAAATTTAAAACAGCTCACTATTAATGGAATAAATACAGCCCCACAATTTTCTCCTAATGGAAATACAGTTGTATTTACTTCTGATAGAGGAGGTAAACCTAATATTTATATGGCTCCAGTTAATTCTAAGTATCCTCAATCATCTTTAGTTACAACTAGAACTTATCAAGCATATGATCCTAACTATACTCCAGACGCAAAGGATTTGGTATTTATGTATCAAAGGGGTAGGGGTGAAGGGACGCAAATAGCTAAATTAAATTTAGCAAATAATAGTATTGATGTTTTAACTAAGGGGAAAGCAGACGCTTCTCCGACGGTGTCACCTTATGGAGATATGGTGGCATATGTTTCTACAAACTCTAGGGGATATACATCTTTAAATATGGTATCATTAGATGGTGAAAAACAAATTTCTGTTGATAGCTCAAATGATGCAAAAACACTATTGCAATCGCCATCTTGGTCACCAAAGAATTTTTAAAGGACTTTTAAATGAATAAACTAACTAGATATTTTCCTTTGAGTGTTTTAATATTTTATTTAAGTGGCTGTGCTTGGTATCAGGGACCTGAGCCTATGCCAAAACTTAATTCGGATGGTTCTGCATTGTCAGACTTTTATAGTGGTCCTCAATTACCTGAGGAAACTGCTAATAATAGTGGAGATTTTGAAGTTAAAGGTTTTAATAATCAAGGATAGGAGTTAAATTATAATGAAAAAGAAATTATTGAGCTTGGCTTTAGTTGGGTCAGCAGCTTTAATATTAGCAAGCTGTTCTAGCAATAGACCTGATAATAGTGATTTAATAAAAGGTAAATATGCTGGAGTAGATAGTTCTCAAGCTTTAGAATTATCTAGTCAAATCTATGGTTCAGAAAATCTAAGCTCTGATCAGATAGAAGAAATGAAAAATCAGTTAATGAATATTAATTGTAGATCAGTTTATTTCGGTTTTGATAGTTATGATATTACAGATGAAGCTAAGCAATGTTTAGATCAAACAGCTGACTATTTAATCGCTCACCCAGATCAACCTATCAAGTTATCAGGTAATACAGATCCAAGAGGAAGTGAGAAGTATAACTTTAACCTTGGACAGAAGCGAGCAGATTCTGTTTATAAATATTTGTTAGATAGACAAGTTAAAGCTGATCAAATGTGTGTAGTAAGTTTTGGTAAACTTAAACCTGCTGCTGATCCAACTCAATATTATGATGAGTTTTGTGCAGATGGTGTAAATGATGCATGTACTTTCAAGGCTTCTGAAAAAGCATTCTATTTAGATAGAAGAACTGATTTAGACTTTGGGTCTAAATGTAATTAATTCTTTTCTACTCTTTTTTTATTTTTTCTTATAAAATAGTCTTTAAATTTTTTCGATTACTTTAAAAAAGATGATAAGTATCCCTAAAATAGGTTTTGTAAGCCTTGGCTGTCCTAAGAATTTAGTTGATTCTGAACGTATAATTACCAAATTAAAAGCGGAAGGCTATGAGCTTTCAGATAGCTATCAAAATGCTGATATGGTTATAGTTAATACTTGTGGATTCCTTAATTCTGCTATAGATGAATCTTTGGAAGTTATTGGTGAAGCTATTGCTGAAAATGGTAAAGTGCTTGTAACAGGTTGTCTTGGTAATAAAGCTGATTTAATAAAAGAAAAGCACCCTGAAGTTCTAAGTATCACAGGTCCTCAGGATTATGAGAATTTAATAGAAGCTGTGCATACTCATGCCCCAATATTTGCAAGTGATTTTGTTTCTTTAGTTCCTCCTCAAGGAATTAAACTTACCCCAAGACATTATTCTTATATGAAAATATCAGAAGGGTGTAATAATACTTGTACATTTTGTATTATTCCAGATATTCGAGGTAAGTTAAAAAGCCGCTCTATAGATAACATAATGAAAGAGGCTGAAAAGCTGAAAAATGCTGGAGTTAAAGAGCTTCTGGTAATATCTCAAGACACTTCTGCTTATGGTGTTGATATTAAATATAAGTCTGGAATCTGGAGAGATAAAGAATATCAAAGTAATATCTTAGATCTATCTACAGCTTTAGGTGAGTTAGATATGTGGACAAGACTACATTATGTTTATCCATATCCGCATGTTGATAAGATCGTACCTCTTATGGCTCAAGGAAAAATACTTCCTTATTTAGATGTGCCACTACAACACTCATCTCCAGAAGTTCTAAAAAGAATGAAGAGACCTGCTCATACTCAGAAGACTTTAGACAGAATAAATAAGTGGCGTGATATTTGCCCAGATATAACTATTCGTAGTACATTTATCGTTGGTTTTCCTGGAGAGACAGAAGAAGATTTTGAGCATCTTCTAGATTTTGCTGAAAAAGCACAGCTTGATAGAGTAGGATGCTTTAAGTATTCAGAAGTTGAGGGAGCAAAGGCAAATAGCTTTGATAATCTGATTTCTGAGGAAATAAAACAGCAGAGACTTGATGAATTTATGGGATTGCAGGCTCAGATAAGTGCTGATAAATTACAAAGATTTGTTGGTACAGAGCAGCAGGTGATTATTGACTCTATTAACTCTGATGAAAACTATGCTATAGGGCGTACTAAATATGATGCACCAGAAGTTGATGGGCAAGTAATTATAGGCGATGCTGTTGAAAGAGGCTTAAAAGTTGGTGAATTTGCTAATGTAGAAATTACAGAATCAACTGAATATGATCTAATAGCTGATTAGATTAAGGGTAAAAATGATTTTTTTATTAGGTGGTTTAGTAGGATTTGTTGCAGGCTTTGTATCAACTCTTTTAGGTGGTGGAGCTGGACTTATAGCAACACCCGCATTTTATTATTTAATAGTTCATGTTTATGGTGTTGATCATGCGATGCAAATAGCTCTAGCAACTTGTTGTGGAATGTCTATATTTCTTAGTGTGGTAGCTAGCTATAAGCATATTCGCAGAGGTACTGTTAGTTTAAAAGAATTTAAAGGCTATTTAATTGCGCTAGCAATAGGCGCTGTTATAGGTGCAATTATCATAAAACATATTGATGCGATGCTTCTAAAACATATATTTGCAGTAATACTTTTCTTAAGTGGTGTTTGGATGGTGATGCATAATGAGAATAAGATCATAAAGCCACCTAAAAGTTTACAATATGTTATATCTAGTATATGTGGTTTATTAAGTGTGCTTGCTAGCTCAACTACATTTGCTACTATGTTTTTTATAAAAGTTGGTATAGAAATTAAGAAAGCTATATCAACAGCTAGTATTTGTGTATTTATAAATTCAGTCATAGCAACCATTTTACTAGTCTACGGAATAAATATAGATGTACCAAATACTTATGGTTATATAAGTGTTCCACTATTACTTTCTTCCGCGCCACTAACAATAGTTGGCAGTTTACTGGCTGTGAAATATCTTAATATAATTTCTCCTATGTTATTAAGAACTTTGTTTATAGGAATAATGTTTTTATCATCAATAGTTATGATGTTATAGGCTTTTAAAAAAATAGCTTTTTGGTTATACTTATAAGCTCATATCTGGAGAGGTGTCCGAGTGGTTGAAGGAGCACGCCTGGAAAGCGTGTATAGCTTAACGGTTATCGAGAGTTCGAATCTCTTCCTCTCCGCCAGATTCTACAAATTTATTAGAGTATTTTCATTCAAGGGGTAATATATTATGAAATATGTGGAAAGACTAAAACATAATAGTAGTTTATATATAGGATATCCTCCTGCTACTGATTTTGAATTAAGTCAATATGCAGAGCTTCTTGACTACTCAATGAATAGTTTAGGTGATCCCTATATGTTAAGTAATCCTTTTAGTAGTCATGCTCATGAAAAAGCTATTATAGATTTTTTTATTGGGTTATATGAACTTGATATTAATAAATACTGGGGATATTTAGCTAATTGTAGTTCAGAGGCTATACTATATTGTCTTTGGAAAGCTAGAGATTATTTAAAGCAGCATAAAAAAGATATAAAAGTTATATGTAATAGATTTTCTCATTATTCGATAGATAAGGCTGTTGAAATTTTAGATATTGATCTAATTAAAATATCATCTAACGAATATGGAGAACTAAACTATAAAGAGTTAGAGGAAAATATACATACAGATTATAGTTATATTTTTTTTGGTACTATTGGTTCAACAATAACCTCATCGATAGATGATATAGTTAAGGTTAAGTCTATATTTAATGCTAAAGGAGTGAATCATTATATACATGCTGATGCGGCATTTGATGGGGCTTTTATTCCTTTTACTGATGATATTAGGTTGTGTAGAGATTTTGACTCAATAAATATTAGTGGCCATAAATTTATAGGCGCACCTATGCCCTCAGGAATAATGATTATAAACAAGAAGTATGTTAAGGGTGAATTTATTGAGTATGTCCTTAATAGTGATGTAACAATAGGTGGAAGTAGAAATGGACTAAATCCATATTTACTTTATAAAAGGATTAAGCAAATTGGTGGCATAGAAGGACTTAAAAATAGATATTTTGAGTGCTTAAATAATGCGAAGAAATATGAGAAGACTTTAAAAGAAAATGATATTGATGTGTTTAGATATAAAGATTCTTTAGCTCTTGTATTAAAAAATATTCCTAAAGAAATAATGGAAAAATGGCATGCTCCATCAAAAGGTGATCTGACCACATTAACTGTATTGCCTAAGCTTACAGAAGCTAGACTAGAGAGTTTTATCTATGATATTAGGGCTTATAAAGCTAATAAATTTAAGCTAGATATAAAGACTTTAATGCCTGCTGAAGTTGAAAAGCTTTAAACTCAAAAAACTATTTACATAACTTTTTCTTATTTATTGAATAAACAATTCTTATTTGACTCACTCTAAAGCCTAACTTATTATTCTTAATATAGGTTAGATATTAAACCTAACTTATAGAGGGTATAAAAATCTAGAATCAGATATTTATACTTTATATAACTTTATAAAAAGGATTCTTCAATGATGCTTAAAAAAATTGTCACAGCTCTAGGCTTGTCAGGTATGTTGCTATCGGCAAATAGTGTAATGGCTGATAGTAAATCTACTACGAATGATAACCTTTCACCACAAAGTGTAGATTTATCACCATTACGTAATTTAAATGCTATAGATAGTCCTATGGGTAAAGACTACAACTATAATGAAGCATTTAAAAAATTAGATGTTGAACAATTAAAGCAAGATATGAAAGATTTGCTAACACAGTCGCAAGATTGGTGGCCTGCAGATTTTGGTAACTATGGTCCTTTCTTTATTAGGCTATCTTGGCATGATGCTGGCACATATAGAATCTATGATGGTAGAGGTGGGGCAAATCGTGGTCAACAACGCTTTTCTCCATTAAACAGTTGGCCAGATAACGTAAACCTTGATAAAGCTAGACAGCTTCTATGGCCTATAAAGCAGAAGTATGGAAATGCAGTTTCATGGTCTGATTTAATAGTCTTAGCAGGTACTGTTTCATTAGAATCAATGGGTATGGAGCCAATTGGCTTTGCTTTTGGTAGACAGGATGATTGGCAAGCGGATAATACTAATTGGGGAGTTAGCCCAGAAGAGTTATCTAGTAATGTGAAAAATGGCAAGCTTGAAAAGCCATTCTCTGCTACTCAAATGGGATTGATATATGTGAATCCTGAAGGTCCAGATGGAAAACCTGATAAAGCTGGTGCTGCAAGTGCTATACGCCAAGCTTTTGGTGGTATGGGTATGAATGATAGAGAGACTGTTGCTCTAATTGCTGGTGGACATACTTTTGGTAAAACTCATGGTGCAGTGCCAGCTAAAGATGTGAAAAAAGATATTGGTCCAGCACCAGATAAGGCTCCAATTGAGCAGCAAGGTTTAGGCTGGCATAACAGCTATGGAACTGGTACAGGTGATGATACTATGGGTAGTGGTTTGGAAGGCTCGTGGACAACTACGCCAACGCAGTGGAATCACGACTTCTTAAATAATCTGTATAATCTAAACTGGAAGAAAACTTTAAGCCCAGCAGGTGCTCATCAATGGACTCCAACTGATGCTAAGAAAGATAATATGGTTCCTGATGCACATAAAGCAGATACTTATCATAAACCAATTATGTTTACGACAGATTTAGCATTAAGAGAAGATCCTTCTTTTAATAAATATGCTGAAGAGTTTTATAAAAATCCAGCAGAGTTTAAGAAAGCTTTTGCTGAAGCATGGTTTAAGCTAACTCATAGAGATATGGGTCCTAAATCAAGATATATAGGTCCATGGATTCCTCAACAAAACTTTATATGGCAGGATCCTGTTCCTAAGGCTGATTACAAACAAGTTTCTCAGCAGGATATAGAGCAACTTAAGCAAGATATCATAAACTCTGGGTTAACTAATTCTAAGCTTGTGAAAACAGCATGGGCATCAGCTTCAACTTATCGTAAGACTGACTATAGAGGTGGCGCAAATGGTGCAAGAATCGCATTAGCTCCTGAAAAAGATTGGACAATGAATGAACCTGAACAGCTTGAAAAAGTACTTACTAAGTTGAAAGAAATACAAGCTAACTTTAACAATAGTAAGAAAGATGGTACAAAAGTATCGTTAGCAGACTTAATAGTCCTAGGTGGTAATGTAGGTGTTGAACAAGCTGCTAAAGAAGCTGGATACACAGTAGAAGTTCCATTTGTGCCAGGTAGAACAGACGCTACTCAAGAGCAGACAGATGTTGAATCATTTAACTATCTAAAAACTAAGTCTGATGGATTTACAAATTATACTGACGGTAGCGAAGGTTCTGACAAACTTCCTCAAGCATTAGTTGAGAAAGCAAGTATGCTTAATTTGAATATTCCAGAGATGACTGTTTTAGTCGGTGGTTTAAGAGTGTTGGGCGCTAACTATGATAATTCTCAAGAGGGTGTATTTACATCAACTCCTGGTAAGCTTAATAATAGTTTCTTTGTTAACTTATTAGATTTCTCTAATGAGTGGAAAAAATCTAATAAAGTTGATGGAGAATATATTGCTTATGATAGAAAGTCAGGCGAGCAAAAATGGACAGCATCTTCTGTTGATCTAATCTTTGGTTCTAATTCTGAGCTTAAAGCCGTTGCTCAAGTATATGCTGAAAATGGTAATGAGCAGAAGTTTGTGAACGATTTTGCTAAAGCATGGCATAAAGTAATGATGCTAGGCAGATTTGATGTTCAAGAATAATTTCTTATTTCTTTCTTAAAGTTAGTAAACTAACGATTCCTAAAACTATCCATCCAATCATAAGAGTAGTTCCTCCTATAGGAGTTAATCTAAGTAATTGGGGAATATCAAAAATTATTGAAAAATAGATGCTAAAACTAAATAGTAGCGTACCAATAATGAATAAAAATCCAGATAGCTTTAAAGTGATGCTACTAGCTAATTTTCCACCATTTAATGCCACTAATCCTATGCCACTTATAACTATGGCATAAAGTTGATTATAGCGGATAGCTGTCATTATGAAGTCAAAATGCTCAGGAGTAATGTTCATTTTTAAACCATGCTCAGCATAAGCTCCAAATGCAACTGAAATAAACCCTAAAATAGCTCCAAATATTAATATCATAATTTTTCCACAAAATATAAATATTGAACTTAGGATAGTTTTACTTGGTTAGAAAAGCAATATTTAGAATTGTTTTATTTGGTGATTAAAAAATTTAGCTATAAATACTAAATAATCCTTGTCATTTTTAGTAAGAAATATAAAATTGCTGAGTTGAGGATTATATAAAATTTAAATTGGTATAGTATGAGATGGATGCCAATATCTAGATATCAGAATAGATTCTTTTTAGACTGGAAGAAACGACCTGATAACATGCATAATGTGTCTATAGTTTATAAACTAAAAGGTGGTTTGAATAAAGTTGCTTTGAAGAGGGCGTGTGAGTTATTTATTCAGAATAATGATATAGTTCATGCAAAGTTTTCAGTTGATGGAGAAAGCTGTAGTTACATTGATTTTGGTATAGATGATATTTATCAAGAAAGAGAATTTGATACTGGCTCTCCTATGGTTAAGCAGTTGCGAGATCTTTTAGACATCACCTTTGACTTAACTGCTGGAAAATTACTCAGAATTTATTTAATTAATATACCAAATAAAAATGAATTCATTTTTGTATTATCGAATGTCCACCATGTTATCTCAGATGGTGAGTATATGCTTCAAATAGTTAAGCAGGTTCAGCTAGCATATAACACTATTATTAGAGGAGAAGAGCCTAATATAAAAACTCAAAGTTTCTTTAAAGCTATAGAAAAAGAACAGGAACTGCTTACACAGAGTTATATAGATGAAGCAAAGCAGTTTTGGTTATCTTTTATTGGTGATACACCAGTAAGTATTAATTTACCTTATAAAGATGCTCATGTAGATAAAAAAGATAGAACTGGGAGCTTTATATATTTTTTCTTAGATGGCGAAGAAAAGAAAAAGCTAAAAAAGATTGCAAAAAAGAACAATACAACTTTATTTGGAGTGTTGGTAGCTGTCTTTAGTGTAATAATTTATAGGTATAGTAAGCAGAAAAATTTCATGCTTAGTTTTCCAATTAATGTAAGACCTCCTGGGTTTGGTGAAGTAGTGGGGTGCTTTATAACTAATAATTTATTTAAATTAGAATTTGATAAAATATCGGGCTTTAAAGATTTACTCTCTCAACTTACTGAGCAAAGGAAGGTTATAAAGAAGCACTCAAGATATATGTATTTAGATCTTATTAATGATCAAATAAATTTAGGTAAAAAAGCAGAAAGTATGTTTAATGCTAATATAACTCAAACCTATTTAAATTCGGAAGGTTTAGCTTTAGATGGTGTTATAAATGAACAGTTAAATATTCCTTGGTCATCTAATGTTTCTAATGAAATGTCTCTTTATTATGATGATGATTCACCAAATAAAATAAAATTTAGATTCCAGTATAGAAAAGCTTTATTTGACAGTGAACTTATGGAGAAGCTAGTTAAAGACTATAGAGATATATTGGAGAATATTATTAGTTTTGGGGATCTTGATTATCCTCGAAAGGCATCTTAATCATTCCTAAAAGCTTTTGAGTTTGTACAATATCTCTATGCTCACTTAAGCCGATATCCATAGTTGTTTGATCATTGGCGGCATTAGCACGATATGTGGCAAATAATCTATCCCATAGAGATAAATTAAATCCGAAATTTGAATTAGTCTCCTTTGGTATTACAGAATGATGTATACGGTGCATATCTGGCGTGATAATGAAATAGCGTAAATATTTATCAATCATCAAAGAAAGTTTAATATTTGAATGATTAAACATTGAAGTGGCATTTAGGACAATTTCAAAAATTATGACAGATTCTACTGATGCACCTATAAAAATTATCACCATGAATTTGATTAACATTGATAATACTATCTCAATAGGATGGAAGCGCAATCCAGTTGTTACATCAAAGTCTAAGTCAGCATGATGTACTTTGTGTATTCGCCAAAATACTGGTAAATAATGGAATAAAACGTGTTGTAAAAATATAGCAAGGTCGAGGACTAAAAAAGCTATTATCACCTTTAACCATTGAGGAATATCTAAAGCATTTAAAAGCCCTAAATGATTTTGGCTACACCATATAGCAATACCAACTGCAGCCGCTGGAAATAGTAAACGAATTATTATAGAATTTATAATTATTAAGGATATATTATTAACCCAGCGAATCTTTTTAGAAACCTTTTGTTTTCTTCTTGGTGCGATGATTTCCCAAACCATCATTATTAGTAAAATGCTGAGAAAGAAAAATAAACGTATGGTTAATTCATAAGGCATTTAAAAGTCCTTTTTCTTAAGCTTACCTATCACAGTTGTTGCTAGCATTTTGAATAAATTACTCCAGTTCGGATTTATAGAGTAATTAGCCATGCATCTATAAAGCTTATCCATAGAAGTTTTATTTGTATTTAATAAATGTCCAGGAGAAATAAACTTGTCATAGATGATAGATTTCTCTACATTTTCATAATTTAGTAAGTTACCAAAATTGCCATGACCAGAAACTATCTTATTTTTATCCTCATTTCCTCCCCAAGTTAAGTAAGGATTGAAGAAGGTAAGTACAGACATAATGTTTACTGTGACACTTCCATATTTCATATTTGTAATAGCTTTTTCTAGGATTTCTCTATTAGCTTTTTTTGTGGTTTCATCTATTAGAATGCAACTTGTTAAAGTTCCATGTAGCTTGGTATTACAGAAGTCTACAGCTTTAGGTAGAAACTCCTCGGCAGTTGCTGCAGTATCAAGAGAAATTTCATCCATTATTTGGCAGAAGGCTTCTTTAGTTATGCAGAAGTCATTTTCATTAACATTTGTGATTAACATAAAATCTGAGGATTTATAAGAACCATTTTCGGGTTTTATAATCTCTGCATTTGGATAGTTTTTATGGAAATCTTCTTTAACTTGGTCTGAATTTGGATAATAAGTGCCTGTAGCAGGAGTGTCATTTTTTATAGCATCTCTAATAGCATTTAGGAACTCTTCACGTTGAGACCAATTTTTTGATGTAATAATAGTTTGTGGGCGACCACATATAGCACCGCCATTTAATTTAGCTATAGTTACTATTTGGATAGCCTGATGTTTAATTTCTTTTTTTGTCCATAGACGATCTCCAGGTACTATAATGCAAGGGTTATTTCCTCCGCATTCTGATATTAAAGGAGTATTTGTTGAATCCATAATCGCCTCAGCTGTTTTAGCTCCACCAGTAAAATAGATTTTTGATAATCTTTTATCTTGAGTTAAGGCTTGCCCATCATTTGGCTCACAAAAGCTGAGTGCTCCAATTTCTATGAGAGGTTCTAAAACTTTTATCCAAACTTTGTCTGTTTCATGGTTTATAGGGTGAGGCTTGTGGATTACTGCAGCATTTTCTAGGAAGATAGCTTTTATAATTTCCAAAGATGAGCTATAGTTGCCAGCTCCTAATATAGCTATAATTTCGGGAGATTTATTTAAAGGATCAATTCGCTGTGAATTTCCTTTTACTCGGATATAGTCTTTTCTTCCAAAATAAATAATTTTATCTTTTATGTTTTTTGGGAAGACATGAACATCATGTAAATCATCTTTAACTTTTTTAATACTTATTGGCTGTAATGTTTTTCCTTTTATAAGTGATTTGTATAGATCTATACAAGCAGATACGGCTGTGGCAAAAGGAAAAACAGTAGCGCTTTTAGAGAATGAGTGACTATATAAATCCTCTCCTAATCTCGAGTTTTTCATATTAGAATCACAATATGCTAATTCATCAATATATTTAGCCAAATTTTTACGGATTTTATAAAGTAGGTTAAGTCTCTCTTGAGTGGCTACTAAGCTCCATTTGTTGGCATCTAGTTGATCTATAGACTCTATTGCTGCAAGGTGTTTCATCTTTTTATTCATAACATACCTCTGGATAAAAATTACCTACTAAGACAATCAACTATATTGTTTGGTGTATCAAATGGTTTTATATTACTGTATTGCCAGTTAACTCCATCCCAAACTTTATCTATAGTTTTGTCACGACCACAACCTGTTCGGTAATAACAGTAACGTTTTGGATTTTTATCATGATATTTTTGATGATATTTTTCTGCTTTATAGAAGTGAGTGCTTGGTAATATAGCTGTATAAACTTCCTTGTCATTTTTTTTGAATTCGGCCTTTAAACTATTTGTCACTTCTTTAGCTACTTTTTCCTGCTCAGGATCTAGATAATAGATTGCTGATTGATATTGCTCACCTCTATCACAGAATTGACCACCAGCGTCTGTAGGGTTTATTCTACGGAAAAAATATTCAACAAGCTCTTTATAGCTTATCTTATTTGGATCATAAACTACTCGAACTGATTCTTTATAGTTTGTAGTGCCAGAGGAAACTAGCTTATAAGTTGGGCTTTTTGTTTCTCCACCATCATATCCAGATGCTACTCTAATGATTCCATTATGGCTAAGCTCTTTATGGTTTCTCATATAGTCAAAATCTGATTCTAAACACCAAAAACAACCACCAGCAAAAATAGCTTCTTTATATTGAGAGCTTTTTGCCCAAGAAAAATTAATAAAAAGTAAGAATATTAATAAGCTAATAATTTTTCTCATAAAGCGTCCTATTAGTAATTATAAAAAGAATTATATCAAACCTTAGCGATAGATGATCTAAGTAAAGTTTTAGTAATGTATAATAAATTTATTAAATAGAAGAGGAGCTTATAGATGAGAATCTTAATTAGTATGATAATTGTTTGTTTAAGTATAGTAGTTTCTTATGCTAAAAATAGTGAACCTTGGGAAAGCTTTGATAAATCTAAAAATATAAAAGAACTTAATAAAGATCAGTTTTATGTTACTCAGAAGGGTGGCACAGAAAGACCTTTCAAAAATGAATATTGGGACAATCATCAACAGGGTATATATGTAGATGTGGTTTCAGGTGAGCCACTATTTAGCTCTACAGATAAATATGAGTCTGGAACTGGTTGGCCTAGCTTTACAAAACCAATCGATAGTAAATTCATTGTTGAAAATGAAGATAATAGTTGGTTCATGACAAGAACAGAAGTTCGATCTAAGTATGGTAACTCACATTTGGGGCATGTGTTTGATGATGGTCCTGCACCTACTGGTGAAAGGTATTGTATGAACTCAGCAGCCTTAAGATTTATTCCTGTTAGCAAAATGAAAGAAGAGGGATATGGGGATTATTTATATCTTTTTAAAAGTGAAGATAAACCTTCATGATAAGCTTAGAAAAATTTACTGAAAATGATATAAAAGACTTATTAAATTGGCTTGATGGTACAGATATTAGATTTTTATATCAGTTTGGAGGTATAAATTATAAATTTCCTCTAGATGAAGCTCAAATTAAACAAACTATGCAAAATGATAAAGTCTTGTTGTTTAGGGTTACAAACTCTTTGGGAAGATCTATAGGACATTGTCAAATAATTAGACTTGATTTAGATAATCGTACAGCTTCTATAGGTAGATTATTAATTTCTGATAAAGAAAGAAATAAAGGGTTAGGGTCAGTCATGATTAAAAAGCTTTTAAGCTATGCTAAACAAGAATTGGGTTTGCAAGAGATTAGTCTAAAAGTTTTTGATTTTAATATATCAGCTATAAGATGTTATGAAAGATTAGGATTTATAGCTTACGATAAAGAGACTTTAGATATCCCAAACTTAAATGAAAGGTGGGAGTTAATTCTAATGAAAAGAGAATTATAAACTAATAGATCTTATAGAAAATAGATATATGAATTACTTACCAGCACAAGCATCATCGCATTTGTTGCTTATGGGATTACATTTGTCTTGACATTGGTTCATGGCAATATAGTTATTGTCATTTTTATGGTCATTAAAACATATGTCTCTACATGTATTGCGTTGCTCGTTACATTTTGATCTACATTGATTTTCTGCATCACTACGGTTATTAGCTATTGATATAGATGTTGTTATTAATATTAATGCACTAATAAGTAATACTTTTTTTTTCATAAATTTCCCGTGAGGATATTAATTAATATATTTTAAGTATATCTTGATGATAGATAGTTAAATAGGAATTATTTGATATATTTGATTGCCTATAATATTTTTAACTATAGACAATGTTTATTGAAAAAAGATTTTTTAAAAAATTAGTTTAGTTAAGAATATAGATTTAGTCTGATTAATTAATCTTCGATAACTGTATCAGGGAAGAAATGTTTTACACACTTAGTATAGTCACCTGGTGTGAATGCTGAATATGGAGTTTGATATCCTACAAGTTTACAAGCATATGATTTACCACCAGGGTTGTTAGCATTGTAGCCAAAGTCTTGTTCCCAGTAAGTTAGAGTAGCACCTGCGCCTTGAGCATCAAACTGTTTCATTAATTTACAGCCTAATACTTCATTATTAGGAATTGGTACATTAAGATCTTTAGCGAAGTTTTCATAGTAGTTGATACGGTTCATAGATTGAGCAACTTCTACGCTACCTCCACACTCTACACCACCATTGATGATTTGTGTAGTAACACCAAAGCCAGGAGTTAATAAGTTTTCCTTATCACGAGCATTTGGCTGCCATGTACCATCAATAACGTGTAGCATAGATGGTTTAGGTGGTTGAGGGTATACAAAGAAGAATACCGCTGAAGCCAAGTTTAACCATGTGTCTGCTACTAATTCAGGTTGATCTAATAATGTTCTTACTGTACCAAACATAGCTTGTGAGAATGGGCCATAGTTATAGTTATAACTTAATTGTTTAGCACCTCTACCAAAGTATGACTTGAACTGACCTTTGTAAGGACCACTTTCAAATGTACCACATGGCCAAGCTTTTCCTTGCCATACATCAGGATTACATTCACCATTGTATCCACCAGGTTGACCCTCAGACCATCCCATTTCACGAATGTGAACTAGACCTTGGCGCCATTCAGGAACATCCCAATGAGAAGTATGTCCTCCAGTTTCTTGAGTGAAGTGAGCAAACATAGTTGCTAAAGATTTACGACAAATAGCATCTGAGTCTCTACCGTCAGTATAAGTACCACAGAAAGCAGGAAACTTAGCTACTGCTTTTAAGAAGTTTTCATAAGTATACTCAGGAGAACGTTTAGGGAATAGATAATCCCATTTTTGGTTAGAAATAATTCCTTCTACACGCTTAACGTTCTCAGGGTTGCTTGCTAAACCAGGTTTAACAGCTTCTACTATACTATTATCTCTAGTTTCAATAGACTTTTTAACAGCAGTCATTACTGGACCACTTGTTAACTCAGCTTCTTTAGCATCTAAAGCAGCTTGAGTAGTAACATATTTGCCATCAGTATTTTCTTCAGGATTATTAGGCTCCTCTGGATTAGTAGGATCTGTAGGTTCAGTTGGAGTGCTTCCATCATGTAGATCCCATGCAGAATCCCAAGCTGTTCCTGTTCCAGGAGCATAAGCCCATGCAGCACTAGCACACCAAGCAGCTACGCCAGTTTTACACACATACAGTTTTCCACCATTTGCAACTATATCACCACTCTTATAAGCAGTTCCTTCAACATATTGAGGATAATCACCTGTTGGAGTTGGAGTTGGAGTTGGAGTTGGAGTTGGAGTTGGAGTTGGAGTTGGAGTTGGAGTTGGAGTTGGAGTTGGAGTTGGAGTTGGAGTTGGAGTTGGAGTTGGAGTTGGAGTTGGCGAGCTACCAATAACCCCAAAGCTTTGAACGCTAAATTCTGGATTGCTAGGAGAGAAAGAGATAGTAGCTGATGTTCCAGCAGGTAATACATATCCTTCTCCTTCAGGCCACCATTTTTCTACTGTAATAGTAGCGTTGCTACCATTTTTAGTCATAGTGCTTTTTCCAGGTAGACCCCATATACTTCCAACCTGAGCGCCATTAGATAATGTGAAATTGATAGGACTCTTTAGAAGGTCTGTATTTTTATCACATTTAAATGTGATGCTTCCAGTCCAGCCTTTTTTAAAATCTGTCATGTTACAATTAGCAAAAGCAGTTGAGCCCATTAGTGCTAAGGTTGCAGCTGAAATTAACTTCACTTTCATGTTCATATTTCTCATCCTTAATAACTATTTAAAAATATTTATGAATATATTAATATTAAATTAATTGTGATTTTATATCATGGAAATTTATTAATCTATATACTTATACAGCAAAATAGTTTATTTGTGATATGGGTGACCCTCTAGAATCGTATAAGCTCTATATAGTTGTTCAGTTATGATTATCCTTACTATAGGGTGTGGGAATGTCATTTTAGAAATTGAAATTTTTTCTTTCGCTATTTGTTTAATACTATCATCAATCCCATCAGGTCCACCTATTAGAATTACAACATTTGGATTGTTAAGTTTCCAGTTTTCCATTTTTTGAGCTAATTCTTCAGTAGAGATGATTTTAGAAGCTACGTCTAATATAACTAAGTGATCATTATCGTTTAACTTATTTAATATGGTTTTAGCCTCTTGAGCTAACCATAGAGAAGAGTTACTTGTTTTAGTACGTTTTGCTATAGGTAATTCAATAAGTTCTATAGGGATAGATTTACTTAATCTTTTTTTATATTCATCAAATCCGTCACAAACCCATTTTGGTGGTTTCTCACCTAAAGATAATATTTTTATTTTCATAATTATCTAGTAAAGCAGAAATAATTATCTTTTGAAAAATCTTTATTGAAAGAATAACCTTCGACATTAAACTTCTTAATATCTTGGATATCGTCTATTTGATTCTCCATAATATATCTAGCCATTAATCCTCGAGCTTTTTTTGCAAAAATCCCTATGGTTTTAAAAGAGCCACTCTTGTTTTCTTTAAAATCAATATCTAACCAGTTAGCTTTTAGTTTTTTCGGGTTAATCGCTTGAGAATATTCTTTAGAAGCTAGATTTATTAGGGTTTTATTTTTTTGTTTTGAGAAGAAGTCATTTAGCTGATTTGTAACTTTATCTTGCCAATATTTGTGGAGGATTTTATCATCTACTTTAATTTTTGTTCCCATCTCTAGCCTATATGCTTGCATTAGATCAAGAGGGCGGAGAACACCATATAACCCAGAAATCATTAATAAGTGATCTTGAGCATACTCAATAGTTTTTTTATCTAGACTTTCAGCATTTAGACCCTTGTAAACATCGCCACTAAAAGTAAATATAGCTGCTTTAGAGTTTTTTGTATTAAAATCGTCATAGTTTAATTTATTATGTTTCTCAAAAACTTCATTAGCTAAGTTTTCACTAATTTTCATTAATTTCTCAATTTCATCTACTTCATAGTGCCTTAGTATATTTATAAGACCTTTTATTTCAGACTTAAATATTGGTTGAGTAAATTTATAGTTTTCTGAAATAGAGTCAAAGTTTTGACTTTTTGCAGGGGATATTATAGTTATCATTTTGTCGTTATTTTTATTTATATTGCTTAATATAAAATAATAACAAGTTGTTTAAAATAATGGAAACTTTTACGGGTAAGTTAGCTTGTAATTTGGCTATATGTTTAGTAGTATATAGCTTGCTGACTTGGTCCTCCCGCAATGATAGATTGTGAACCCCGCCAGGTCCGGAAGGAAGCAACGGTAGCCGTTGATTCGTGTGCCGGGATGTGGCTGAGCCAGCACTTAATTTTTATTTCTAACTTCTACCTAATACTCTTCGTATTCCAAAATCAGTATCGCTAGAAGTTGTAATCATTTTATTATCAGCAGTACTTCCTCTTACACTTATTGTTACAGGGCCTGGATTTGGTCTGTTTATCATCCATGTTCTATTCTGGAAATGAGCAGGTGTTGGTATACCGTTAACTATAAATATAGGATGATCATCAGGACCTAATGAAGGATCTAGCACTATTGCAAGCTTCTCATTATGCACAAAAATATTTGAACCTTTTGTAGGAGAAAGAATTTTTACTCTTAAAATATTATTTTGAGATTTATTAGAGTTTTGGTTAGTCGTTGATTGCTCATCTATTAAAGAATTGTTTTTAATAGTTGATAGTTGCTCTTCAGCAAGTGACTGCGCACCAAGTCTATTTGTCGGGTTTACTCCAACACGTTCATATTCTTCTTCAAATACTGGAGCTGTTTGAGAAAAAACAACATTGCCATTTTCAGAGCGCCAAGTGTATATATTATTAGCAAAAAGAAAAAAAGGAGCTATAGAAAGGTTAATAAAACAAAAGGCTTTAATAAAGTTTCTCATAGGGTTACGTAAAAATATTTATTATTGCTTTTATTATATATGTTTATAAATATTACTGCACCTCAGGTTGCACCTTGAAATTAATTAAATGTTTTAAATCTCGGCTTTAAATGGTCTTCTTTTATTGAAAAATATTTTGGTTTGATCTTTACTTATTTTTATAATAGTTATATCGTTATCAACTTGTTTACTTTCTCCTATATTCATTTCTTCAATTGTTTTTAAAATAAAACTCTCCTTTTCATAGGCTTTTAGGTATATTTTATTTTGCATGTTTTCAGAATATATTTCGTCTTTAAATGCTTGAACATTATATAAATAACTATCAAGAGCGTTTAATACATAAAACCTTAATTGTGAAAACATACTATTATAATCATTTGTATCAGCTAACTTGCTTTTAGGATTTTTTGATAACTTTTCTAAAAGCTTATGGTTATTTTCTTCTAGATCTTTAAAACAATTAACTTCAAGGTCATGAGCAAAAACATTTCTTATTTTATTTAATAATATGCAACTTTCTATAATTAAAGGAGGTATAAGATTAAATGACTTCAATAAGTTAATTTTAGAATGGAAAGTTGGTTTAGTTTCATACCAAAATTTAGCTTTTGGTAATAAATAACATAAATAATGATCTACTCTATTTTCAACTAAAAGCATTGTTATTAATGCTTCCATTCGATCATCTTTAATATTTTTAACTTTATCTAATAATTCAAATAACTCACTTTGATATGGGAACTTTCTAAGTGGGGCATGCCATAATGATTCACCTATATTTCCCTTAATATTATTGAGTATGATTTTAGTCATAAATTTTTATTTCAAAGTTTGAAGCTGTTTTATTATTTTATTCTAAATTTATATGTTTTTATTTAAATTTGCACCTTGAGTTTTATTATTTAAATCTATTAATAATTCTGAAGTCTTGAAAATTAAGGTGGCACACCCAGAGGGACTCGAACCCCCGCATCTGCCTCCGGAGGGCAACGCTCTATCCAGTTAAGCTATGGGTGCTTTATTTGTTATATAAGAATAATAAAATATTAAAGAAAAATCATTGTCTAATTTATTGTCAAACATTCAATATTTTTGCTGTAAAAAAGTTTTGACAAATGTTGACAAATAAATTTTGTCAGCCATAATAGATGGTGACATCATAAGAAATAAGAGGAGATAATGATGAATAAACATATAGTTGAAGGAAAGTGGGAACAGTTTAAAGCAGCTGTTAAAAAGAAATATGCAAAGCTTACTGATGATGAGTTATTAGAAGTTAAGGCAAACTCGCAAAAGTTATCAGGATACCTACAAGCTAAATATGGTTTAGCAAAAGATGAAGCTGAAAAAGAAGCTAAAGATTTTAAAGAAAAATTTCAATAATAAATAACAAAGAGGATTAATTATCATGAATAAAAAAACATTAACAATAGTTGGTATAGTAGTAGCAGTTTTAGTTGTTGGATTTGTGTTATATAGTTCTTCTGGAGAGGTTAGAGATAGTGTAGATAATGCTAGTCAGACAGTAAAAGAAAAAGTTTCTGATGCTGGCGATTATATTAGTGATAAAGCTTCAGATGCGAAAGATGCACTAGATACTAGAGGGCCAGCAGAGAAAACAGGTGACGCTATAGATAATGCAGCATCAAATGCTAAAGATGCGCTAGATCCTAGAGGGCCTGCAGAAAAGGCTGGTGATGCGGTAGATAATGCTGCATCGAATGTTAAAGATGCTGTAAACCCTAATGGGCCTGCGGAAGAAGCTGGAGAAGCAGTAGATAATGCTGCATCAAATGCTAAAGATGCTTTAGATACAAGAAGCCCTGCTCAAAAGTTAGGTGACAAACTAGATCAAGCGTCAAATAATGTTCAACAACAAGTAGCTTAATTAATCTTTCAAATTTTTCTTTTCTAAAAATTATTAAATAACTCATATTCTTTGAACAATTAGTTTTAGAGTAGTGAGTCACATATTATAAGAATAAGATTTATTGAAATTAGATAAGCTTTTCAGGAAATATAAAGTTTCTAATATGGATTTTATTTAACTATTCCACAGGCAAGTCTAGCGCCACCTCCGCCAAGTTTTTCAGGAGAGTCGGAGTAGTTATCTCCACCAGCATGTATCATTAATGAATGGTTATGCAGGTCATTTAGAGTAATTCTAGGAGCTAATACAGGACTTGTAATATTTCCATTATTATCTGCATATAGTACGGGTAGATCTCCTAAGTGTCCATTTGCATATGGTCCTTCATGTTTACCCGTATTATCAGGGTCATAATGCCCACCAGCATTCATGCCTTTGTCTCCACAATCAGGATTAATATGTAAATGAAAACCATGATAGCCTGTAGGAATATTGTGTAAGTTAGGTATAAATATAACACCATACTTTGAGGGCTCTATTTCGATATATCCAATAGAGTCATTAGTTTCAGTATTATACATTTCTACTTTATTCGTGGGATTTTCATCAGCAAAAGCATTGCCAGATAAGATTATTAATAATAGAGCGAAAGTATATTTATACATAGAACACCTTTAATAAGATTTTATATACTTTGATTATACTGTATTTTTTATATAAGTTCTAAAAGCTAGAAGTTGACATTTTGTAATTCTGAAGCAACCCATGGGACTTGATATTGAGCATTCCCATTTAGGTTATTTTCTTTTGCGCTATTAATTCTTTCTTGCTCCAGATGAGCAGCCCATATATAGTCTAGACCATCTTTTACAGGAATGCCGCCCTCAGGTCTGCCAGAAGGGGTTTGTTGCTGAAATATGAAATCAGCTCTATAAATATCATAATTTTCTAATCTTTCTAACATAGATATGAAGGCTGCTCTTGGTATAAAGTCAGCATTTGAGTGAAATAGATAATAAATTACATAATTTATAGCTGAATATTTGCTTTTGTCATATGGTTGACTAGTTCCATCATAGATTTTGCTTATACTGAAAATACTATTGTCTTTAGCAATATTTGCTGAGTATAAGGCATCTAGAGAAGAGTTTACACAGTCATTTGTTAAGCCACCATCATCGTTATACTCACGCATATAAGATAAAGACTTCTCAATTTCTTCACTAGCTTTTTCTAACTTCTTTTCATCCACATTATATAGGATGATAGTATATGCTGGCCTATAGTTGCTTTGTCCTGTAGATAATCCACCATAATAATCTTGATATGTGAGACTCCCAGGAATAATTCCTTTTCCATTATTTTTAGTATAAAAATTGAATACTTTAAAGTTATCTATTTTCTTATTATCATTAATAACTCCTGTTCCTATAGCAAAGTGACCAGCAACTGCATCAAAGTCATCTCCACTCCTTCCAGCTAGAGAAATTATTAAAATATAATCGCCTGGGTTTATTGGCTGTTTATTGATTATAGTTGTCTTAAATGAATTTATTTTTTGAGTTATTTGATTTTGTGGTAGTTCCTTTAGTATGAAGTTAAATGGGTCATTCTTAAGGCTAT
This sequence comes from Pseudofrancisella aestuarii, assembly GCF_003574475.2. Lineage (NCBI taxonomy): Bacteria > Pseudomonadati > Pseudomonadota > Gammaproteobacteria > Thiotrichales > Francisellaceae > Pseudofrancisella > Pseudofrancisella aestuarii. The sequence goes on from NZ_QLIS02000002.1 coordinate 271,269, forward strand.
CTTTATATTTAGGATCAATAGGGAATTCAGCATTGATGTCATCATATAGACCTTTCTCAACTATTGCAGTAATTTCAAATATATTATTTTTGTAAGTGCCAATTACATTTACATCTTTATTAATATAAAAGTTGATTGATTTTTCATCAAAATGGTTTCCATGAAAATTAATTGCTTTGGCAAATTTGACTAGCTTTTTAGTCTTACCGTTATCTAAGTAAAGTTTTTGTTCATCTTTGATGAGTTTCCCACTTGTTTCTATATTTCCGCTAATAATAGTAGGGGTCTCATTTACTTCTATTAGATGTTTATCTTCATCTTTAACATAAGACTCTAATTTTACGTAAGTATTAAAAGGAATAAGGGTTTGAATTTCACTAACAATAATCTCTGAAGAAATAATTTGATAAGTATTTTTGTCTTCTGTAAAGAATATCTTTCCATTATTTTCACTAAGCTTACCAATTAAAGAAAAAGCGTTGCTACTGAAAAGCATTATGATAATTGAGATTAAGAGTTTAAATTTTAGATTCATTTAAGTTCTAACCTCTAGATTTTATAAAATTAAAAAACTAACGGGAAGTATACTAAAATATACTTTAAACATCTAATTTATAGATATACAAATTATTATTTCTTAATAAGAAAATTTTTGGAAATATTGAAGATAATAATTAATTAAAGTTTGGCTTGTTAAAAGGAGCTTTTTTACCTGTAAGTCTCTCAATAGTATCAAAATAATAAGACATCATGCTATAAGAGCCAGCTATGTTATATACATCATAGCCATGCTGTTGTAGCATAAGCGCTACATTGTAAGATCTCTGACCTGTACGACAATGAACATAAACAGGCTTTGTCTTATCAATCTCAGCTAATCTATTTCTAATTTCAGGCATAGGAATATTTTTAGCAGTATTTAGCATTCCATTTGCAGTTTCATTAGGGTTTCTTACATCTATGATTTGAGCTTCTAATTTTATAAGGTTATCAACCTTTGTAAAAGGAACTTGTTTGAAGTCACCATGTAAGATATTAGTGGATACATAACCGGCATGGTTAATAGCATCTTTACCTGTTGAATATGGAGGAGCATAGCAAAGCTCTAAGTCTTGTAAGTCTTCTACAGTCATTCCTGCTTTGATAGCTGTAGCAAAAACATCCATTCGCTTAGCAACATCACCTTTACCAATAGCTTGAGCACCTAATAATTTCCCAGTTCTTTTCTCGAAAATTATTTTCATGAATATTGGCTTAGCACCAGGCATTATGCTGATTCTATCTATAGGTGCTATATATGTGAAATCATAGTCTATATTAAGGTTATGAAATTTAATCCATGCTTCATTTAAACCTGTACTTGCGCCAGTATAATCAAAAACTTGAATTATTGATGAACCAATGTATCCCTTATTTATTACTTTTTTACCATTGATATGATCAGCAATTAATCTACCTTGTTTACTAGCAGGGCCAGCAAGTGCTAGATTAAACTTTTGTCCAGTTAGAGCATTTTTAACTAATATAGCATCACCTGCAGCATAGATATTTTCATCAGAGGTTTGATAATTATCATTTACAACAATGTGACCACTTTTTGCAAGATCTAAGCCTGCTTCTTTTAAGAATGCCGTATCAGGCGAGACACCAAGAGAAAGGACAACTAAATCAGTTTTTACTTGATTACCTGATTCGAGTAAAACTTTATCTGCTTCAAAGCCAATAACTTTTTCAGATAAAAGAAGATTTACTCCGTGGTCTAATAGCTCTTTTTCTAAAAACTTTGCCATTTCATAATCAAAAGGGCGCATTATCTGGTCTGCCATTTCAATTATTGTTACATTAAAGCCTCTTTCTCTTAAGTTCTCTGCAACTTCAATACCGATAAAGCCAGCTCCAATAACAGCTATATCTTTAACAGGCTTTTCTGTATTAAATACAGACTTATGAATTTTTTCAACATCTACGACATTCCTAAGTGTGAAGTGAGGAATAGTTTCTAAACCTTTGAAAGGGGGGACTATTGGCTTAGCTCCAACAGCTATAATTAGTTTGTCATAATTTTCAGTATATTCTTCACCAGTTAAGTGATTTTTTACATTAACAATTTTATTTTCTTTATCTATGCTTAAAACTTCTGAGTTTGTACGAGCATCAATATTAAATTGTTTATCAAATTTTTCAGGGGTCATTAAGATAAGCTTTTCTGCAGGTTCAATATGACCACCCAAATGATAGGGTAAACCACAATTTGAGAAAGATACATGAGGACCTTTTTCAAACATTATTATCTCAGCGGATTCATTTAATCTTCTGAGTCTTGCTGCAGTTGTAGCACCTCCAGCAACACCTCCTATAATTAAATATTTTTTTGACATGATAGTTCCTTACTTTGAATTCTTATTATATGGTAGGTACATAAGTACTTTTGCTAAAGCGCAAGTTCCTGTCACACCAGCAAATAGTAAACCAGCTCCAAAAAAAGCACTTAAAATTATAAAGTGATGGTGAACTGTGTAGGATAAAATAACTCCTAAAATTATAATAGATCCTACGATAATCTGTACTTGTCTCATTATAGGCAGAGGAGCCTTTTCATTCTTTTTTGTTTTTAGTCCTTCCTTTTTCCAAGCATTTAATCCACCTTGTAAGATAAGAACTTCTTTAGCATGCATTTTTTTAAATTTTGCAGAACAGTTTTGAGTTCTTACTCCAGACATACAGCTAAAAACTAAAATATCATCATTTGTATAGCAAAACTCATCATCAACATGTTCAGCAGGGACATTTTGAGCACCTTCAATATGTTCTCTTTTAAATTCATCCTCACTACGGATATCAATAATTCTTATTTTTTCATTTTGTAGTCTTTTATTTAGTGCAGTTGCAGATATTGTTTCAATCATTTTATTCTCCATATGTTATTTTGTTTGTAGGAAAGGTATTTTAATATTACGTTTTACTAGATTGTTTAGTATAAATAGACCAGCTGCGCCAAATGCACTTAAAAGCAGGAAGTATTTATTTATTGAAAAAGCCATAAAAAAGCCGATCACAATTATCATGAAAATGGCTATTTGAATCTTTCTCATTAGTATAGCCTGCTCATCTTTAACAGTTTCTAGTCTTGTGCTTTTCCAAGCATTAAGGCCACCATCTAAAATAAGTGTTTCTTTAGCATCTAATTTTTCAAATAAGCTTGAAGCATTTCTGGTTCTCATTCCAGAAAGACAGCTAAATACCAAGATATCATCTTTAGTGTATTTTAACTCACTACCTATTTTAGTTGCTGGAATGTTCTCAGCTCCTTTAATGTGTTCCCCACTAAATTCACCTTCACTGCGGATATCTATTATTCTTATTGGTTCTTTTTTTAATCTTTTTGCAAGTTTTGTTGCTGAAATTGTTTTAATCATCTTGCTTCTCCTTGTTTACAATAAATTTGATATAAACTTTCTAATATTCTATTAACATCATGGTTTTTTATGCTGTAATAAACAGTCTGAGATTGCTTTCTAGTTTTAACTAAGCTTTTTTCTCTTAACACTTTTAAGTGTTGAGAAAATGCTGATTGACTAAGGTTAGTGTGCTCAAGCAATTCTCCTACAGTCATTTCTTTTTGATTTAGTAAGCAAAGTATTATTAATCTATCTTCATGAGAAATAGCTTTGAGCATTTCAGAAGCTGACTTTGCATGTTCTCCAATTTCTTTCATATTTAGAGAAATCTAAATTAGTTTTATATATATTAGCATATACTAATATAAAGTATACGAATTTAATCACTTTTTTATAAAAAAGCTATTAAAAATGCAATAGTTATAATATTTAGCAGTAATTTCTATTATTTATATTAGGTTTAAAGAAAAATTAATTGCCACAATATATTTCATATAAGGTTTGCAGTATCTTATTTACTGAAGGATCTTTTATACTATAAAAAACAGTTTGCGATTCTTTTCTAGTTTTTACTAATTTCTTATCTCTTAAAACCTTTAAATGTTGAGAAAATGCTGATTGACTAAGGTTTGAATGTTCTAAAAGTTCACTTACAGACATTTCCTTTTGATTCAATAAGCAGAGTATTTTTAAACGATCTTCATGAGAAATAGCTTTTAACATATCAGAAGCTTGTTTTGCATTTTGTTCTATTTCTTTCATCTAAACTAGCTATGTTAATGTTTCTAAATAAATATTGTAGCAAAAATATTTGTGTTACTTTTCTAATTTTTTCTTGAAAAATGTTTTTACGTCTCAATATTGTAAAGTGTAAAGCAAAAAAACTCTGGTGTAGTTTGAGCTTTATATAAGATTCAAAAAACTTTAAATATAAATAATTACAGAGGAGTAATATTGTTATGAGTATTCGTCCATTACAAGATAGAGTTCTAGTTCGTCGTGCTGAAGAAGAAACAAAATCAGCTGGGGGAATCATATTAACTGGTAGTGCTCAAGAAAAACCTATGGAAGGTGAAGTAGTAGCAGTTGGTAATGGTAAAAAGTTAAGTAACGGTTCTGTTCAGCCAATAGATGTTAAAAAAGGCAATAAAGTGCTGTTTGGTAAATATGCTGGTAGTGAAATTAAAGTTGATGGAGAAACTCTTCTTATGATGAGAGAAGAAGACATCATGGGTATTATCGAGTAACTTAATAAGTTTTAGAAAGAATTTAAAGGAGAAAAAAATGGCAGCTAAACAAGTTTTATTTTCAGATGAAGCTCGTGCAAAAATGTTAGATGGTGTTAATACTTTAGCGAATGCTGTTAGAGTAACATTAGGACCAAAAGGACGTAATGTCGTATTAGATAAAGCTTATGGAGCTCCAACTATTACTAAAGATGGCGTTTCTGTAGCTAAAGAAATTGAGTTAGAAGATAAGTTTGAAAATATGGGTGCTCAAATAGTTAAAGAAGTAGCATCTAAAACAGCAGATGTTGCTGGTGATGGTACTACTACGGCTACTGTACTTGCTCAAGCTCTATTAACTGATGGCTTAAAGGCAGTTGCAGCGGGTATGAACCCTATGGATTTAAAAAGAGGTATAGATAAAGCAGCAGCTAAATTAGTTGAAGAGTTAAAAGTTTTATCAAAGCCTTGTTCTGATTCTAAATCAATCGAGCAGGTTGGTACTATTTCTGCTAACTCTGATGCAACTGTTGGTAAGATCATTGCCGATGCTATGGCTAAGGTTGGTAAAGAAGGCGTTATCACTGTAGAAGAAGGCAAAGGCTTTGAAGATGAGCTAGATGTTGTAGAAGGTATGCAATTTGACAGAGGTTATTTATCTCCATATTTTGCAACAAACCAAGAAAACATGACTACAGACTTAGAAAGTCCATATATTTTAGTTGTAGATAAGAAAATAGCTAATATCCGTGATTTACTTCCAGTATTAGAAGGCGTTTCTAAATCAGGTAAAGCTCTTTTAATAATTGCAGAAGATGTTGAAAGTGAAGCTTTAGCTACTTTAGTAGTTAACAATATGCGTGGTGTTGTTAAAGTATGTGCTGTTAAAGCTCCAGGTTTTGGTGATCGTCGTAAAGCTATGTTAGAAGATATAGCTGTTTTAACAGGTGCTACAGTCATTTCTGAAGAGCTTGGTATGAAACTTGAAGAAGCTGGTATGGAGCATTTAGGTACTGCTAGTAGAGTACAAGTTTCTAAAGAAGATACAACTATTATTGATGGTGCTGGTGACTCAAATGCGATCAAAGCTAGAGTATCTCAAATTAAAGCAAACATTGAGGAAGTATCTTCTGATTATGATCGTGAAAAACTTCAAGAAAGACTTGCTAAGCTTTCTGGTGGTGTAGCTGTAATCAGAGTAGGCGCTATTACAGAAACTGAAATGAAAGAGAAGAAAGATCGTGTTGATGATGCTTTACATGCTACAAGAGCTGCCGTTGAAGAAGGTATAGTTCCTGGTGGTGGAGTTGCTTTTATAAGAGCGCAAAAAGCTTTAGATAACTTAAAAGGTGATAATGAAGATCAAAACCACGGTATTTTGTTATTAAGAAGAGCTATTGAAGCTCCATTGAGACAGATAGTTTCTAATGCTGGTGGAGAAAGCTCTGTAGTTGTTAATGAAGTAAAATTAAAAGAAGGTAACTACGGTTATAACGCAGCAAATGATACTTATGGTGATATGGTTGAGATGGGAATCTTAGATCCTACTAAAGTAACTCGTTCAGCTTTACAACATGCAGCATCAATTGCTGGTCTTATGATCACTACTGAAGCAATGGTTGCTGAGATTAAAGAAGATGCTCCAGCTATGCCTATGGGTGGCATGGGTGGTATGCCAGGAATGATGTAATAAATTCGAAACTTTAAATCTCTTTATCTTTTCTAAAATTTATAGTTCTATAGCTGAAATAATTATAAACTGTACCTTATAAATAATAATTTTTTATTCTATTTTTATGGGTACAGTTAATTCCGATAATAAAGTCTTAGGTTTTAAAGATGTAACTATCATGGCTGTTACAGCTAATTTTGGTATTAGATGGATACCTGTAGCAGCATGTTTAGGAGCATCAGCTATATTCTTTTGGATATTAGGAGCTTTAGTTTTTTTCTTCCCGCTCGTTGTAATGGCAGTACAGCTATCAAGAAAATATCCTGATGAAGGAGGTCTTTATGCTTGGACTACTAGAGCGTTAGGAGAAAAATCAGGGTTTATAGTAGCTTGGCTTTATTGGATAAATACAATTTTCTATTATCCCGCAGTATTAATATTTTTGGCGACAAATTTTGCTTATTTCATAGGTAGGCCGGATCTTATAACTAATAATTATTATATAACTATAGTTGTACTAACTGCTTTTTGGTTAGTTACATTTGTTAGTTTCTATGGTTTAAAAGCTAATAAGTATTTGGTTGATATAGGTGGGGTGCTAGGGTCATTTATTCCAGCTATTACTATTATAGTATTAGGTTTTACTGCATATTTTATAGCAGGTAAAAGCGCCACAGATTTTTCTGCGGCTAGTTTTCTTCCTCATGATAGTGTTTGGAATAACCTATCTACTCTAACTATAATAATGTTTGCTATGGCTGGTATAGAAATAATACCTACATTTGCTAACTCAGTTAAAGATGCTAAGAAGAATCTATATTATGGTTTGATGACAGCGGCATTTATCCTATTTGGACTATATATATTAGGAACAATAGCGTTAAATTTGGTTGCTGCACCAGATAATATAAATAGTGCTTCAGGACTTATGGAAGCTTTTGAGATTATTGGTCAAAGGTTCGATTTAGCTTGGTTTCCAAAACTAATGGCATTTTTATTAACATTTGCAGAATTTGCAGCAGTTAGTATTTGGTTATTGGCTCCAGTAGTCATGTTTTTTAAGTGTACTCCTAAAGGAATTTTACCTGAGTGGTTACATAAGACTAATAAATATGATTCCCCTAAAAATGCTTTGGTATTTATGGGTATTTTAGTAACAATAATAGTCTTACTAACTAATTTTTTACCATCTGTTGATGTTATGTATCAAGCATTAATATTGATGGCAACAGTCCTTTATTTTATACCTTATTTATATATGGTCGTCGCCTATATAAAGCTGATAAATAGTAAATTAAAATATTTATTTGGTTTGTTAGTTTTTGTCTCAACACTTCTTGGAATAGTATTTAGTTTTCAACCACCAGAGTCATTAACTACTTTTTCAGAGATAGCAATTTATGAATTAGAGTTAATTTTAGGGCCAGCAATATTTATTGTAGTAGGCTGGTTGTTATATAAATTGAGGAAATAATTTAATCAATATATTTTTCTAATTCACTTCTCCATATATTATATCCTTTATAGTTTAAGTGGATACCATCTGTAGAATAGTCATTAATAATTGAGCTATTGTTTGAAATTTTTGAATTTAAATCAATATATATTATATTTTCTTTAGTACAAAACTCTTTTAGGAGTTTATTTAATATTGTAACTTTGATATTAAACTTTTCATATTTTGTATATAGTGTGCTCTGAACTATTGGCTTTATATTATTTTTTTGAAGCGCAAGTATTATATTTTTGTAATTATTAAAAGTATCATTAATATCAAGGTTAAGAATAATGTCATTTATTCCTCCCATTATGAAGACTTTCTTTGGTTTTAATTTATAAATATTATTTAGCCTATGTAAAAAGCCAACAGTTGTATCACCGTTAATCCCTCTATTGACTATAGTAGAGTTCTCTGTTCCTAAAAGCTCTTCCCAATTTACACGAAAGGTTATTGAGTCTCCAAGCATAACAATATCAGCCATTTGAGTTTTGTATGATAAGTCATATAGATTAGTTTCTAGTAAATACTCAGGATTATCCTTGCTGTAATTATAAGAAAATAAAAAATTTGGAAATATTAAAATTAAAATAAAAAGAGTTTTGATTATATTTTTCATATGTTTTATTACCATTTGTTAAAAAAGCTATCAGCTATACAGCTAGGTAATATTCTTTTAAATATAGCCATTAACCAAGTTGCTTTTGTTATATAGTATCGTGGTTTAGGTTTTTTTGAATTAACTATTTCTTCAACAACCTTTGCTACAGATGTAGTCTCTTCTTTAAAAGGAACCTTTTTACGAATTCCTTCAAGTAGCTTTTGATATTCTTCTTTATGTATTGAAGTTTCAAATTCTACATTTTCTACTGTTTTAAGAGAATTTTCTCTAAATTTACTAGTGATAGGACCTGTATTTAACGTGCTCATAAAAATATTAGAGCCTCTTAATTCCAGTCTCATAGTGTCAGCTAAGCCTTCCACAGCATATTTACTAGCATTATAGGCACCGCGATATTTTAGTGAGATAAGTCCAAGGACTGAACTATGTTGTATGATTTTACCATGTCCTTGTTTTCTCATGATTTTTAGAGCTTTACAAGTTAGATTATGTAAGGCAAATACATTAGTCTCGAATTGTTCTTTTAAATATTTCGTAGGGATATCTTCAAGGGCACCAGCTTGCCCGTAGCCAGCATTATTAAATAAGACATCAAGCTTTCCATCAGTTTTAATAAGTATTTCATCAAAAGCTCTATTTATTTGTTCTTCATTATTTACATTTATAAGATAAGTGTCAAAGCCTTCTGATATAAGTAAATCAACATCTTTTTGTTGTCTAGCAGATGCAAAAACAGTATGTCCTAAATCTTTAAGGTATTTAGCAGTTGCATAGCCAATTCCACCATGGGAGCATCCAGTAATTAATATTGTTTGTTTTTTCATATCTAAATATTTCATTCTAATAACTGAAATTAGTTTAAGTTAAATATGTTGTTATGTAAAATTACTTTTATTTCATATATCAGCAGATGAATATTAAAAGGGCTCGTAAGGTCATTAAGTTAAAAAAGACGGTGGCTAATACTAGAGGTCTTTCTTTTATTCAGGCTAGGTTATTAAATAAAAAGTTTTGGTCGTTTAGTTATGGGTCTATTGCTAGGGCATTAATGATTGGTATGTTCTGGATGATGATACCCATGCCATTTCAAATGATACCCGCAGTTGTTATGTCTGTGTATTTCAGAGCAAACATTCCTATAACTCTTATTTGCGTCTGGTTAAGTAATCCTGTTACATGGCTTCCAATATACTTTACTAACTACTTATTTGGCTGTTATATGCTTAATATCAAGATTAATGTTATTGATTGGCAAAGCTATGCAGCTTATATGATTGATCATATATATGATTTTTGGAAACCACTATATTTAGGAAGTATAGTAGGGGGTATGATTCTTGGTGGTATTTGTTTTACTTTAGTTTATGTAGTAAAGTTTTTGAGAAATATATTTAAAGTTTAAAGTTAACTTCTTCTAAATTTATTAAAAATCTTTTTGATTAAACCAGTATTTTCATTATCAAACTCACTATCTATAGTTTCTAGTCTAGAAAAGTCTTCTTTAATAATTAATTCTACTTCCTCTCGTTTTAGTGTTTCTTCTATATTTTCTTTAGGTGTTTCTTCTATATTTTCTTTAGGTGTTTCTTCTAAGTCACTTTCAGGACTCTCATTGAAAGAAAGATCTAAAGTATGCATTTTGGGTTTCTTGCTTTGTTTTGTTGAGTATTTATTTTCAACTGTACTAAATGACCCATCTGACTCTTTAATAAGAAAGCCTTGATCAACTAGGGCTTTTCTATATTTATATATAGTACTTTTAGAAATACCAAGATCATCAGCCAATTTAGCAGCACTTTCATTTTTTTCTATACATTGAATTATAGCTCTTTTTATAGCTAGCTCTTTCTCTCTAGGGATCTTCATAGTTTAAGAAACAAAAACTCCATGGTTTGATTATATATTAGATTATTTGCTTATACAACTTGCCCAGAAGCCCATCCTGATGCCCATGCCCATTGAAAATTATATCCTCCAAGCCAACCTGTTACATCAACAACTTCACCTATAAAAAATAGACCTTTTATTTTTTCAGATTCCATTGTCTTAGATGACAATTCATTACAGCATACTCCACCTAGAGTTACTTCTGCTGTTTTATAGCCTTCTGTTGTTTTAGGTTTTAATTTCCAACTATGTAAAGAGTCATTAATAAAATCTATATCTTTTTGTGATAGGTTAGGAATGCTTTTATCCAGAAGCTCTGCTAAGAAAAATGTAGTTATAAAATTTTTAGGAAAGAGTTTTGCTAATGTGTTTTTTAAGCTTACTTTTGAGCCTCTATTTTTCTCCTCTTCTAAAAAGGATTTAATATTTGTAGAAGGAGATAAGTTTATAGTTATTTCTTCTCCTTCCAGCCAATAAGAAGATATTTGTAATATAGCAGGGCCACTTAGGCCTTTGTGCGTGAAAAGTATATTCTCATCAAAACTAGCACGATCATTATAAACATTACAGAAAATAGATATGCCTTTTAAATTCGAATATTTTTCAAGGTCTTTATTATTGAAAATAAATGGTACTAATCCAGCTCTATATGGATGCACAGTTAAACCAAACTGTTTTGCTATTTTATAGCCAAAGCCGGTTGCTCCCATAGTTGGGATAGATAATCCACCTGTAGCTATGACAAGAGATTCACAGCTATAGTCTTGAGATTCTGTTATTATGAGAAAATTAGACTGTTCTTTATATACTTTATTAATTTTTGTTTCTAACTTTATTTCAACATTATATTTGTCACATTCAGATAAAAGCATATTAACGATATCTTTAGCTTTATTATCGCAAAATAATTGTCCTAAGGTTTTTTCATGATATGCAATTGAATATTCATTTACTAAGCCTATAAAGTCCCATTGAGTATATCTTTTGATAGCAGATTTCATAAAATGAGGATTGTTAGAAAGATACTTGTCAGGAGCGATATTATAATTAGTGAAATTACAACGTCCACCACCAGACATTAGAATTTTCTTACCTACTTTATTAGCATGGTCTAGCACAAGTACCTTACGATTTTTCTTACCGGCCTCTATGGCACACATAAGACCCGCAGCACCAGCACCTATAATTATTACATCGTAATTGGACAATTTACTTTTAAAAGAAATTTTTGATATTGATAATTGTACACAATATTTTTTAAATCAATGAAAATAAAAAGATAATAATTTTGAATTATTTTTTATAGAGAAAATATCACCTACAGATTAGTAGGTGAGATGATATATAGAGAGTTTTATTAATATCTACCTTGTTGAATCATCGCTTCAGCAACTTTTTCAAAACCAGCAAGGTTTGCACCAGCTACTAAGTTATAACCAAGACCATATTTTTCACTAGCATTTTTACAAGCATTGAAAATATTACCCATGATTTGACGTAACTTAGCTTCAACTTCTTCAGCAGTCCAAGAAAGTCTAGCAGAGTTTTGACACATTTCTAAACCAGAAGTAGCAACTCCACCAGCATTTGCAGCTTTACCTGGAGCAAGAATTACACCTTTGCTCATCGCAAACTCAATAGCTTCATTTGTTGTTGGCATGTTAGATGCTTCAACGATGTATTTAACACCGCCTTTGATAAGTTTCTTAACATCATCAACATCAATTTCATTTTGAGTAGCAGAAGGGATAGCGATGTCAGCTTTTACGCCCCAAGGTTTTTCACCTGCATGCCAAGTAGCACCAAATTTATGAGCATAGTCTTCCATAGAAACTTCGCCATTACGGATTTTTAATAAGAAGTCGATCTTCTCATCAGTTGTAATACCTGTTGGATCATATACATAACCTTTAGAACCAGATATAGTAACGACTTTACCACCTAATTGAGCTATTTTCTTACATACTCCCCATGATACGTTTCCATATCCAGATACAACTACAGTTTTACCTTGGATAGAGTCACCAGCATGTCTTAACATTTCGTCTAAGAAGAATACAGCACCATAACCAGTAGCTTCAGGACGAATTAAGCTTCCGCCTGACTCTAAAGATTTACCAGTTAATACACCATTCTCAAAAGCGCCACGGATTCTTCTGTATTGACCATACATATAACCAATTTCTTTACCACCAACACCAATATCACCAGCAGGAACGTCAACGTCTGGTCCAATGTGTCTTTGTAACTCTGTCATGAAGCTTTGGCAGAAGTTCATGATTTCAGCATCAGTTTTACCTTTTGGATCAAAATCAGAACCACCTTTACCACCACCCATAGGAAGTGTTGTTAAACTATTTTTGAAGATTTGTTCAAAACCTAAGAATTTGATAATTCCAGAATATACGCTAGGGTGGAATCTTATACCACCTTTATAAGGACCAATAGCTCCGTTAAATTGATATCTATAACCTCTGTTTACTTGAACGTTTCCATCTTTATCAATCCATGGAACTCTAAAAGTAATTCCTCTTTCAGGTTCAACGATTCTTTCAAGGATATTCTCTTTAATATATTTAGGATTTTTTTCTAGAGCTGGCTTCAAAGTGTGAAGAACTTCTTTTACCGCTTGGATAAACTCTTTTTCATGAGAGTCTCTTTTTTCAACTTCAGCTATTACTTTATCAATATACTGTTGAGCATTCATATTTTAAGTCTCCTTTGTGAAATTACAACGTTTTTAAAATTATTTATTAACTTTAATATAAGCTTCTAGACCTTTTTTTAGTAGTTCCATAGCTCTTATAAGATCCTTCTCTTCTAAGATGTAAGCAATTCTTACCTCATCTTTACCTAAACCTTTTGTTGCATAAAAGTCAGCAACTGGAGAAAACATGACTGTATCACCATTGTCGTCGAACTCTTGAAGCATCCATAATGCAAATTTCTCAGCATCATCTATTGGTAGTTTAGCAATAATATAAAAAGCACCGGTAGGTTTTTTACACACAACACCATTAATTTTTGATAATACATCAAAAGTTATATCTCTTCTTTTCATGTATTCTTTATTCACATCATCAAGATATTTTTGCTCAACTTTATATAGAGCTGCAGCACCAAGTTGTTCTAAAGTAGGTACGCATAATCTAGATTGACATAATTTGATAACTTCTTTTATGAAGTCTTTATTTTTAGAGCATAAAGAACCTATTCTAGCACCACAAGCACTATATCTTTTTGATACTGAGTCAACAATAATTACTCTGTCTTCAACACCTTTTATGTTACCAAAAGATGTGCAAGTTAAACCATCATAAGTAAATTCACGATAAACTTCATCAGATATAATCCAAAGATTTTTTTCTTTAGCAACTTCTGCAAGTATTTCTAATTCCTCTTTAGAGTAAACAACACCCGTAGGGTTACCTGGGTTAGAAATCATAATAGCTCTTGTTTTAGGAGTTACTCTAGCTAAAATTTCTTCTTTTGAAGGTAGATGGAATCCATTTTCAGCAGTTGTTGTGATAGGGTTTATTGAAACGTTAACTCCAGTAGTGAAACCATTATAGTTTGTATAGAATGGTTCAGGAACTAGTATTTCTTCGCCAGCATCACATGTTGCAACAACTGCAAATATAAGAGCTTCAGATCCACCATTTGTAATTAAGATTTCATCTTCATTATAAGTAATACCAAATCTTTTGTAGTACTCAGAAATAGCTTTAATTAGACTAGGTTCACCATTTGAAAAAGAATATGCTATAACTTCGCTATCATAATTTCTAACAGCTTCCATAAACTCTTTTGGAGTTTTAATATCTGGCTGACCAATATTTAAATGATAGACTTTTTTCCCTTTCTTTTTTGCTTGTTCAGCGAATGGCACAAGTTTCCTCACAGGTGATTGTTGCATCGCCTGAACTCTTTTAGAAAGTTGCATATAGCTTCTCCTTTTTAGTTGTAAATTACTTTTATGTAACAATATATGTTGTGATTATAATATATTTTCAATAGTTAGAGAATTGTAAAGTTATAAATAAAGCTTAATAATTTAATATCTTTTTTAGATCAGTTAATTATTATCAAAGTTTAAGTTATTGTTGGTTGTGTTTCATACAATAAGGTTTATATGTAATTAATTTTTTATAAAAAAACTATATAATATTAGAGTTAAAATGTTTCTGGGTTATATTTCAATATGCTACAACATCTAGCGATTAAAAATTTTGCAATAATAAAATCTACAGAGATAGATTTTAAGGATGGAATGACAGTAGTTACTGGTGAAACAGGTGCTGGGAAGTCAATTCTTATTGATGCTCTTAGTTTTGTGCTTGGTACAAGATTAGAGAAAACATTTCTTAATGATGGTGAGATTACAGAAGTATTAGCTATCTTTGATATTAGAGATAATGAAAAAGTAAAAAGGATTTTAGAAGAGCTTTTTATAGAGGACTTAGGGGAGTGTACTATAAGAAGAGTAGTAAAAAATGAACAAAGTCGATTATTCATTAATGGAACTGTAGTTAAAGCCGCCGAAGTTAAGAGAGTCTCAGATAATTTGATAAATATATATAGCCAAAACTCGCATCAAGATTTACTAGATACCAAAGTACAACTTAGTTTACTTGATAGTTTTGCAAATAATTCTGATTTGCTAAAAAAGGTTGCTAAAGTTTTTTCTGAGCTGCAAAAAGTTGATGAAAAGATAGTTGAAGCTGAAATGGTTGTAGAAACAAAAAAGAATCATAAAGAGCTTTTAGAGTATAAATTAGATGAGCTTATTGCTTTAGACTTATTAGAAACTGAATTTGATGATTTAGTAGAAAAACAAAAAGATTTATCGAGTATAGATGATAAGGTTTATGCGTTAAGTTCAGTTTGTGAAGGGTTATATGATTCTGAGCAAAATGTCATATCAATAATTACTGAATTAGAAAGAAACTTATCAAAATTTAGTGAGAATAAAGATATTAAAAATTTATATGATCTAATTTCTCAAACTAAAGTTTATGCGCAGGAAGGGTATGATGATGCTAAATCTATTTTAGATAGTATAGAGCAGAATCCTGAAGAGTTAGTAAAGATAGAGCAAAGGATGTCGGCTATATATGAAGTAGCAAGAAAACATAAAGTTGAACCTAATTATCTCTATAGCTATATTAGAGAATTACAAGATGAGCTTGATAGTATTTCTCAAGAAAATGAGGGACTGAAAAAGCTTTTAGAAGAGAAAGATATATTAGAAAAACAGTATTTTAATTATGCTAATGAAATATCAATATCTAGACAAAAAGCTGCTAAGAATTTTTCCAAGCAAGTTGAGAATAATATAAGATCTTTAAATATGCCGAAAGCTAAATTTGATGTTGAAATCAAAGCTTTAGAAAATAAAACAGCTAAAGGTTTAGACTCTTGTGAATTTGTGGCAAATTTGAATCTAGGTGAAAGAATGGTGCCAGTTAAAAAAGTAGCATCAGGAGGAGAGCTTAGCAGGATAGGTTTGGCAATACAGGCTGTATCAGCAGAGAAGAAATCTTATCCAACTTTAGTATTCGATGAAGTTGATGTTGGTATTTCCGGAGCTACTGCAGAAATTGTGGGTAAACTCTTAAAAGAGTTATCTAAGAGGCTACAAATATTATGTATAACTCATCAAGCTCAGGTAGCTGCTCAAGGAGATATTCATTTGCATGTTATTAAAGAGTATTTAAGTGATTACACATTATCAAAAATAGTTGAATTATCTTTAGACGAAAGAGTAACTGAAATAGCTAAAATAGTAGGAGGGGTGGATATCTCAGAGAATACCCTAAAACATGCTAGAGAGCTTTTGAAAAATAGTTTAAGCAAATATTAAGTAGAACATTCAGAGGGAAGTTGATAGCTAGTTAAAGTCGATCCAGAAGAATTTATGCATTTCCAGTGAACAACATCAGAACCAAGTCCTATTGGATTAAAGGTTAGTGACCCTCCTGAAACTATATTGCTTAAATCTAGATTTATAGTGCCTATGTTATCTGTTAAAGCCACATTGCTTGGTTTAGGAAGGTTTGAGTAATCCCCTTCACCATTAGTAGCTTTAATTACCATTGCAGATCTTAGTTCTCCAAGATTATTTATTTCTACTCCTATTTTTGTACGAGTTGTATAGTTAGTGTATAAAGGAATAGCTATTACTGCCAATATCGCAATAACAGCCAGTACAAGCATTGTCTCAGTGATTGAAAATCCTTTATACTTTTTGATTTTATGAAGTTTTTCCATAATTAAAATAAATACTAAAAATAGTATTATTTCAGTATAAATTAGAAAGTTAATAATTTATATAGAGAAAAGAAAAGAAAAGAAAAGAAAAGAAAAGAAAAGAAAAGTAAGTTATATGATTTTTATTAAGTACCAGAGCAAGGACTAGGTAATTTAGAGCTTGGAATATTAGTACTTGCACAAGCCCAAGTCATAGAACTAGAACCCATAGTTGGAGTCATAGTTATATTACCAGTAACAGGAGCGGTTAAACTCAGATTTATTACTCCATCTGTCACCGTGGATGTATACTTTAATGAGCTACCTGACGCAGTAGGTAAAGCTACACCATTTAAGCTAGTAGATCCAGAACCTACGCCTGTTAAAGTTCCCTTAGTCATAGCTGTTTCAGCAATATCTGACTTTATTCCACCAATCGATGCTAAAGCTGTACCTATCTGTGCACGAGAAGTATAGTTAGAATACATAGGTATAGCTACTGCTGCTAGGATAGCAATAATAGCGATTACCACCATTAACTCAACAAGTGAGAAACCTTTTTGCATTTTTTTCATGATTTATTCCTTAATTTTATATATTAAACAATACCAAAAAGAATTAATCTATTTTTAATAAAACTCAATTTTGGTAATGTCTATTCTACTCTTATTTTATAAAAACTCAATACTCTTTTATTATATCCATAAAGGTTTCCATATTAGAGGAATTATAATTATTGAGAAAATAATAGTAATAATTATCATTCTTAATATAAGTATTTGAGATGATAGAGGTTTTTTAGAAAATTCTTTTATTTTATCGAATGACATACACAGTCCAAAAACAAATATAGAACCTAGAAGTCCTAAAGATGTTTTAAACATAGCATTTAACATTCCGTCTATCATTCCTGCAATTAACATTAAGAGGAAAATATTGTAAGGTTTATTAGCTAATATATTTTTTAAGTTGTTAAAAGTAAATTTAACAGAAGTAATAACGACTACCATAAAACATATAAAGGCTGGTATACCCCATTGAGACCATACTTCTAAAAAGAGATTATGAGGATATCCAGCAGTTGTTTTGGTGGCAGCTAAATAATTCCATTGACCAATACCTGTTATAGGATGTTCTAGCCCTATTATAAAAGCTTCTCTCCAGACTAAAAGCCTACCGCTATCACTATCTCTTAAAATTGTTACTACTGATTTATTTTCTTGTACTAATACAATATCATGTATTCCTAAATTTATTAAAGATCCAACTAATAATGATAGAATTATTAGAGTAAATATTTTTACTAATAATCTCCTATCAATGATAGCTAAGAATATAAATATGATTATATATTCTAAAAATATAGTTCTGAATGCGTGATTTATAACCACAAACCATATTATCGAAAGAGCTAAAAAGGCACCTATTTTTAGAACTGGTCTATAATTCATAAACCATGGCAAAAGTAAAAAAGGAACAAACCAAGAAAAATAGTTGTCTAGAAATCTTGGGTTTAAGGTGTTATAGGTAAATAGTAGTACTTCTTGTATATTGCCTGCTACAGTCGGGCCATAAATAGAGAAGTTTGATAAAGATAGCTGCAGGAATAGCATTCCCCCATAAAAGATTATAGATAAAAGAATTATAATAAAAAGATGTTTTATTTTTTCAGGCTTTTGTTGAATATAATTTGCTATAAAAATGCTTAATATTAGCATAGCAAGAGTGAAGCTAACCCCTTTAAAAGCTATTGATGGCGATATTGCAAATGCAGTTGAAATAAAGCCAAATATAAAGAATAAAATTATAGAAATTCTAATTATTTTTTTGAAATTAAGAATCCTTATAAGTATTTCTTGAAGAATTCTTTTATTAAAAAGAATCAATAGTAAGGCAAATGATGTTCCATAAAATAAGAGGGCATACCTTTCAAAGAAAAGGTTCTTGTTTGCTGAAATAATGTCATTTAAATATTTCGTGCCTCCTGAAATATTATTTATAACAATATTCATTGGGACATATTCTCTATAAGGTATTAAGAAAATCGTAAATAAAAGAATAGATAAAAAATAAAAAATTAAATCATCAAGTTGTATTTTTCTTATATATTGAAGCATTTTAAGACTGGAGAGTTTACTTTATAAGTTTAGTGTATAAAAAGTTTTATAATAATGATAGAAAAGATTATTCTGAAAGGATTTTTATCGTTGAGCTAGCTAAGACAGAGCCATCTGACTTATCTGTAACTATAGCTTTCCAAGTTCCAGCACATATTTGATCATTATATAGAACACTTTGGGAATCTGTTGAGTAGTCTTCTACTTCTCTAAATTTTGCTATTGGGAAGGCTGTGTTATAACAACTTGTATCCTCTGGGGTTTCCCAAGATAAGTAAACAGATCCTTGAGGAGCTCCGTTCCAGTTAGTAATTATTTTTGCATCTATAGAGTGCAGATTCTTATTATAAGCTAAAGTTATTGTAGCATTAGGGTCATCAGCAGTAGTATCCTCACCATCATTATCAGGATTTTCTACGGTATTTGTGTCGGAGTTTACTTGTACTCCATCACTGTCGTTATAAAAAGAATCTACAAAAGAATTATAGGTGCTACAGCCACCTAAACCTAGTGTTGATAAAAGAAAGACAAATATTACAAAACTATTTTTCATTTTTTACCTAAATTTAATTTTTTTTACTTAATTCAAGAGTTTTAATTTGGTCACCAACTTTTTGAGCTTCTTTAGTTTCTGTGTCAGCAGTTGCTTTTAAATCACTAGCTTCTTTATCAGCTTCATCAGCTTGATCTTTGTAACTGTTTACTTCTTTTTGAAGTTTGATAGCACTCTGAGCCTCATCAATTATTCTTTCTCTGAAATTGATTGCATCATCACTAGTTTGGTCTTCAAGTTCTCTATATGCTTTTAATAAATCTCTAACTCGAGCATCTATAGCATCAACTTGAGCTTGTTTTCTATCAGCGGTATTTCTAAGTTTAGAGGCTTTAGCTTCTAAATTTTTAGCATCATCTAGATCTTGAGATGCTTTATCGTTCATATTTTGCTGAGTTTGTTGCAGTTGAACTATTTTAGAATCAATGTCAGAAGCACAACTGGTAACAGTTAAAAATATAATTGCTACAAGTGAAATTGTAAAAAACCTTTTCATAAAGGTAACCTCTTATTCGGTTAACTATTAAATTCAAAGATAAGTATAAATTACATGTAGAGACAAGTAAAGAATGAAAGATATAAAGTTATATGATTTTATTTGATAGTTATTGAGTCTGTAGCGATTGCTTTACCATCAAACATTACGCTAGCTGTCCAAGTACCTGTGCAGTATTTATCTCCTTGCTTAAGTTCAACAGTTGCCCAAGTCATATCTTTTGATTCACCATATTTAGTGATAGGGAACTGAGTATCATAACAACCAGTACCAGTAGGTGCTTGCCAGTGTAGTTTAACACTACCTTCTGGATTTCCATTGTATGTTGTCCAAATTTTAGCAATTATTTCATCTTTATTATTTTTGTTTAATTTAACTTTTGCAGTAGGTTCACCAGTAGTTGAAGTAGTTGCAACAGCTTGAGAACCATCGTTATTTGTATCTTTAGCATTGTTATCTCCACCTACTGTAGAACATCCTGCTAAAGCTAATAATGAAGTTAATAAAAAACTTAATTTAATTGTTTTATTCATAGGATAACTCCTTTTAATTCCAGGTTTTATTAATTTAGAACCAATTTATCCCTAAAAGGTTCTACAATGATTATAACATTAAACTTAATTATAAAAAGAGAAAAAGTAAATAAATAATTCTTAGGTTAAATAATAATTATACAACCAATACTTCTATTCTCATTAGCTAAAAGATTATATGTTTTACAAGCAGTATTACTGTCCATAAAGTCTAAATTTTTACCATATTTAGCTAAATAATTCATTATCTCTATAGGAGGCAATGTTTGTTTTTGACCTGTTCCAATAAGAATTATTTCAGGATTTGTTTTAAGCAATAGATCTAAATGGTCTGTAACTATA
Source organism: Pseudofrancisella aestuarii (assembly GCF_003574475.2). Taxonomy (NCBI): domain Bacteria; kingdom Pseudomonadati; phylum Pseudomonadota; class Gammaproteobacteria; order Thiotrichales; family Francisellaceae; genus Pseudofrancisella; species Pseudofrancisella aestuarii. The sequence goes on from NZ_QLIS02000002.1 coordinate 291,862, forward strand.
TCCTCTACAGTTTCTATTTTATTGTCAGAGCTCAATATTGACTCTCTTGATAAAATTAAAGTATTGGTAAAATTACCAATATTTAATTTAAATAATCCTTTCGTATATTCATTAAAGAAAATTGGCGTATCAAATTTTTCTTCTGTGAAACTCATCATAATAATAAATACCTTGATGTTTTTATGATGCAATCTTATATCTAAAGTATAGAATATATATAGTTTTTATTGCAAAAAAATATTTGGAGAATTTTATGAATTCCTTGTTAGTTGAGTCTAGCTTACCAAAGTTAGCGGATTTTAAAGATTCGGAAGTAAAGGGCGCTGTTGATTTTGTTCTAGGGAAAGCTCAAGAAGCCGTTGAGAATGTTCTTAAACATTCATCTAAGAAATGGAGTGAGTTACAGAAGTTAGAAGAGGTTGATGAAAAGATAACACAAGTATTTTCATCTATTGCGCACATGAATGCTGTTTGTAACTCAGAGCAATTACGGAAAGATTATGAATATGCTGTTGCCAAAGTTACAGAGTATTATACAAAGCTTGGACAAAATAAAGAGCTTTATAATTTTTATAAGCTGATAAATGAAATAGAGCTTAATTCTGAACAAAAACAGACTATAAAAAAAGCATTAATAGGTTTTGAAAAGTCTGGTGTGGATTTAGAGGAAAGTAAAAGACAGCGCTTGCAAGAAATAAGCCAAGAGCTAGCTCAGCTAAATAGTAAGTTCGAGAATAATGTTTTGGATGCAACTATGTCTTGGAGTTATAAAACTAATGATGTGAAAGAGCTAGATGGACTATCTAGTAATGTTATAAAGTCAGCCGAAAAGAAAGCTAAAGCAAGAGAAATCTCTGAAAAGTATATGCTGGGTTTAGATATTCCAACATATCTGGCAGTAATGCAACAAGCAAATAATAGAAACTTAAGAGAGACTTTCTATAAAGCATACTGTACTAAGGCATCTAAGTATTTTGATGATCCTAAGTTTAATAATGATGATAATATCGAGAGAATACTTTCATTAAGGTTAGAAAAATCTCAAATTTTGGGGTTTGATAATTATGCTGAGTATTCTTTATTTACAAAAATGGCTGAAACTCCAGAGCAAGTGCTAGAGCTGTTAGAGAACCTCTTAATAAAGTCAAAGAATCAGGCTAAAGAAGAGTTAAATGAGCTAAAAGAATATGCTAAGAAATGTGGCTTTAATGAAGAGATCAAACCATGGGATTTGGCATTTTTTTCTGAAAAACTAAAAAAAGATAAATTTGATTTTACAGAAGAGGAGCTTAGAAAGTATTTTCCTTTAGAAAAAGTTTTAAATGGCTTATTCATTATTTTAAATAATATATATGGTTTAGATATTAAAGAAGATTTAAAAGAACCTAAATATACTCCAGAAGAAAAAATATTTAATTTTAGTAAGAATGGTGAATTAATAGGGAGCATTATTTGTGATTTCTTTGCTAGAGATAGTAAGCGTGGTGGCGCATGGATGGATGGGTCTCGAACATCTTATATTAAAAGTTGTTCCTCAAGACAAAAACCTGTTGCATACGTGAATTGTAATTTTATGCCACCTTCAGATGATGGCTCTAATATAACTCATAGTGATGCAGTTACTTTGTTTCATGAATTTGGTCATGCATTACATCATATTTTATCTGTAGTCGGAGTACCTTCTATATCTGGTACTCATGGCGTGGAGTGGGATGCTGTTGAATTGCCAAGTCAGTTTATGGAGAATTTCTGCTGGTGTAAAGAGGGTATTGAATTAATATCTGGTGCTAGAGATGGGTCTAAATTAACAAAAGAACAATTAGACAAACTCGTTGGGGCTAGGCATTTTCATTCTGCATTAATGATGGTTCGTCAATTAGAGTTTGGTGTGTTCGATATGAATATCCATAGAAAAAAGATTACTTCTGTTGATGATGTTCAGAAAGAACTTGATACAGTAAGAGCCGAGATAGGCTTATTAAAACCTCCAGTTTATAATAAGTTTCAAAATGGATTTACACATGTTTTTGCAGGTGGATATGCGGCTGGTTATTATAGTTATAAATGGGCAGAGATTTTATCATCGGATGTTTTCTCAAGGTTTGAAGAAGAGGGAGTTTTTTCTCAGCAGGTTGGGCAAGAGCTTTTAGATAATATTATATCTAAAGGTTCATCACGTGATGCTATGGATAATTTTGTGGCTTTTATGGGTAGGAAACCTAGTGAAGAGGCTTTATTGAGACATAGTGGAATCAGATGCTGAAAACTGAAGTTGGAGCTAAGGCAGAAAATTTAGCCGTAAGTTTTTTGCAACATAAAGGCTTAAAAATTCTAATTCAAAATTATAAAGCTCTACCACATGGTGAGATAGATATCATTGCTTTAGATAAAGAAGCTTTAGTTTTTATTGAAGTAAAATATCGTAAGTCAAAAAGCTTTGGCAGTGCCGAAGAAATGGTTAATGCTACAAAGCAACAAAAAATCATAAATACTGCACAGATATTTTTTCAACAAAATGAGCAATATCTTAGTTATGATTGTCGTTTTGATGTTGTGGCTATTAATAATAAAGACCTAAACTGGATCAAGTCAGCTTTTCAAATTTAGGTGTTTTCATTACTTTCTCCATAAGCTTTAGCGACATACTTTTTGCATGGCAAAAAAAGTATAAAAAGTTGCTTATCAAATACAAATGTTAAATTAAATTTGTATAGGAAAGATGATTAGTTTAGCTGTAGTAGACGGGTGTCTCTTATATTTTTAGATTCATATATATAGTTTACGAAGGAACCTTTTCCTTGTTTTTCAGCTTTTTTGATGTTTGCTCTTACTGTTACATATTTATATAAATCTTCGATATTTTTTATAGAAGATGTTTTGAGGTTTTTAGTATTTATACTTATAACATAGTCACCAGGATTACTATCATTTGCAGCGTCAAGAATAAACTCACTACCAATTTCAATCCGTATATTTTCTATGTTATTTAATTTAGCATATGTAACTATTTTATATACAGTGTTTAGAAGGTCTCCTATTTCTTTTGGGGTTTTATTTTCAATTCTTACAGTATTTTTTATTTGATAATGATTATTTCCATCTATGGATGCAAATTTATTAGAATCTTTAAAATTATATTCAGTGCTAAAGTCAACTTTTATATATTTACCATTAAATTTCGGGTTGGATTTCGATATCTGATTTTGAAAGCTATTTTTAACAGTATTTGAATAGTATTTATACATATTTCTTCCATATGTATTATCATTGGAGGCACCACTTATTTGTAAATTATTATCAGCAATATATTCAAGATTATTTTCAGATATGATTTTGTATACATATTTTATAAAGTAATATTTCTTTTCATCATATTTATAAAAATTACTTTGATTAATACTATCACAATAGTTTGTGGCTTTTGTTATGTATTTGGGAATATCGCTAAAGTCTTTTTCAGAAATTCGATTTTCAAAAAAAAGAGCGACATTGTTGCAAAACATATATTCTGCAGCATCATTATCTAAAAATGATATAAAATCATTATGCCACTCCTTTTTTGTAGCACCTTGAACATCTATACTACAGCTATTGTCATTGAATGTTATATGCATAGGAGATTCAGGATGGTCAGAAAGGATTGCTGTTAGTGAATACTTACCATATATGTTATATCCACACATGGTCGCCCAACAATTACCCCAAAAATATGAATCATAATCATAAGATTTACGACTTATTTTTACTTTTTGATTATATTTGCTTTCAAGAGTTGTTTGTATGTCTTTAAAAAGAGCATTTACTTCATCATTAGTATTTTTATCTGCACATTTAAGAGTTTTAGCATTGCTATGTAGACATGACTGTAACATTAAAGTTATCAAAATGCTAAAAGATAGCTTTATAGATTTTTGCATATCTAAAAATCTTATGAAAGCTTAATAAGCTTTTTCGCTTGTAGAAGCTGATATTTGGCTGTCTCATCTGAAATATTTATATTTAAATGTCCAACCTTGCGACCCTTGCGTGAACTTTTATTATAGTTATGTATTTTGACCTTATCTAAAGAGGAGAGATCTTTATTAGTCGGCATTGCACCAATACAATTAAGCATTATAGTTTCTTTACTTTCTGTTGAACCAAGTATTAAACCAGCAATTGCTCTAACATGATTTTCAAATTGAGAGGTTATAGAGCCGTCTATAGTCCAGTGTCCGCTATTGTGGACACGAGGAGCAATTTCATTAACAATTAATTTTTCATTACAGACAAAGAACTCTATGGCAAGAGTACCTACATAATTAAGTTCTTTGACAATTTTCTTAGCTATGGTTTGTCCTTGTTCTGTTAATTTGTCATTAATATAAGGTGCATGAGACTCAATAAGTATACCTTTCTCATGAGTATTTTTTGTTAGAGGATAAAAAGCTATATTGCCTTTAATATCAGCTGTACATATTTGAGATACTTCAAACTGAAAATCAACAAACTTCTCATAAATAAGCCCATCTTGAGCATCTTTTAAAGCATCCCATGCTAAAGAAACATCAGATTGTTTTTTAATTATAAATTGACCTTTACCATCATAGCCAAATCTACGAGTTTTTATAATTGCTGGTAAGCCATGATTTTTTACAGAAAGTTCTAGATCTTCTAAGCTTCCAATATTTTCAAAGACAGCGGTTTGAATGTCATGATCTCTCATAAAAGATTTCTCTAATAATCTATCTTGAGATATGGCAATAGCCTTAGCAGAAGGGTGAACGCTTATATCATGATTTATAGCTTTAATTAATTCATGGCTAATATTTTCGTTTTCAAAAGTTATTACATCAAACTGCTTGGTCCATTCAACAACTTCATTTATATTCTCTAATGGAATATCTTTTACACTTTTTGAAACATCATTAGCACAGTCAGTCTCTTTTCCTAAACAATGAAATTCTATACCTAATGGAGTGCCTGCTATACTAAGCATTCTAGCAAGTTGTCCAGCACCAATAATTCCAACTTTCATAAATTATTCTTCTCTTGGGTTTGGATTGTCTAAAACAGTTTGGGTTTGATTATATCTAAATTTTTCCAAAGCTTTCCCAATCTCTTTATTTGTGTGTTGTAAAATACTAGCTGCGAAAAGGGCAGCATTTTTACTTCCTGCTATGCCAATAGCAAATGTCGCAACTGGTATGCCAGCAGGCATTTGAACTATAGATAGTAAACTATCTTGACCATTTAGAGTGCTTGATTTAACTGGTACACCTAATACAGGTAAGGAAGTTTTAGCGGCCACCATTCCTGGTAAGTGAGCTGCACCACCAGCTCCAGCAATAATCACTTTAATTCCTCTATCTTTTGCTGTTTCAGCATAAGAAAACATTTTGTCTGGAGTGCGATGTGCAGATACAACTTCACATTCGTATTTAATATTTAACTGATCAAGAACATCACAGCATTCTTTCATAGTACTCCAGTCAGATTTTGAGCCCATAATAACGCCAACATCTACACTCATTTTAATTTTCCTTTTTCCAGTTCTTTATAACTTGTATCCAAGCCTTTTTTTCTAGTTCTTGAACTTTTTCTTTTAGTTCTTCTGCACAGTCAGATTTATCAACTTTACATTTTAATTGTAGGATAATTTTACCACTATCCACTTCCTCTGTAACTTCGTGTATAGTGCATCCAGTTTCTTCATCTTTAGCATTAATAACAGCTTGATGTACAGCTAAATCCATTAATCCAGGATGTTTTGGAAGTAAAGAAGGGTGGATGTTTAGAATTTTGTTTTTAAAAGAGTTAACAAAATCTTTACTTAGAATTCTCATATATCCTATTAGAAGGATCAGATCAGGCTGATATTTATTTATTTCATTAGCTACTATTTTGTCATACTCTTCACGAGTTTTATCTTTAGCTGAAATAAAGATATTTTCTATGTTGTTAGATTTTGCTCTTTCTAAAATATAAGCATCTTTTTTGTTAGATATGACAAGAGATATATGGGCGTTAAGCTCTTGATTTTGGATAGCATCTATTATAGCTTGCATATTTGACCCTCTTGTAGAGCCTAATATTACAAGATTTAATTTGGCCATAACTATTTTATTTCCTTGTACTTATTGCCTCTAAGTAAATTCATATGCTTAATTCTTTTGTTTATAAGATCTTTTGTACCTATATCTGGTCTATGAAATAATTTCCCGTAAATATTTTTTATTCCATTTTCTGCTTTTTTCTCTGCTTCAGCAATTGTGTCTCCAAGTCCTAGAACTGCAATTGCTCTTGATCCTGTACCAATTAATTTACCATCTTTATAATCCACAGCTCCAAGGAAAAGCTCTACATCTTTAGGGCATTGTGAAATATCAATTTCAAAATTTTTAACAGATCTATTAGGATAGCCTAAAGGAACTAGATATTTACAAACTGTTGCTTGGTTTTTAAAACTTGCTTCTACTTTGTTTAGAGTTCCTTCAGTGATAGCTTGAGCGATTTCAACAAAGTCACTATCTAGCAGAGTAAGCAAATTCATTGCTTCTGGGTCACCAAAACGAGCATTATATTCGATAACTTTAGTATCATTGATAGTTGCCATAAAGCCTCCATATAGAATACCCTGATATGGAGTGCCAAACTTATCATGTAAAGCTTGAGCTACTTTTTCATTAATTTCTTTAGCTCTTTCTATATCACTGTCAGATAAGAAAGGTAATGAATGATTAGCATCTGAATATGTGCCCATACCTCCAGTATTTGGGCCAGTATCTCCCTCATGCGCGCGTTTATGATCTTGTACAGCGGGCATATGAATGAAATTTTTCCCATCAGTAAATGAGATTAGAGAAAATTCTTCGCCGACTAGTTTTTCTTCGATTACAAATTCAGCACCTTCTTTTACAAGTGACTCACAATGTTTGATAGCTTCATCCATTGATTTAATGTGGTCACCCCAAACAACAACACCTTTACCGCCACATAGACCATCAGCTTTAATTACAAACTGTTTTTCATATTGTTTTAGAGTTTCTTTGACTCCTTCCATAGAGTTAAATCTTTTAAAGAAAGGGTTTGCACCAATTTTATACTCTTCTATTAAACCTCTAGTAAAACCTTTTGATGTTTCTAGCTGTGCATGATCTTTAGTTGGACCAACAACTTTTATACCATTTGCTTTTAGTGCATCTGTTACACCAGCTTCTAAAGGAGCTTCTGGTCCAATAATTGCTAAATCAATTTCATGTTTATCAGCATATGAGCTAATAGTATCTATATCACATACATTAGCTACTTTATAGCCACTAGTAAGTTTCTCTATACCAGGATTAATAGCGCCACTTAGACAAAAAAGATTATTTTCAATTTTGCTGTTTTTTATCGCTTTTGCGATCGCATGTTCTCTACTTCCTGATCCAATTAAAAGAATATTTAACATTGATTTGTTGTTATTTCCTTTATTTAAATAATTCAGAACATTAGTAAATATTCTAGTATTAATGCTAATGTTAGAACGTGGTGGAATAAATGTTTTCCCTGTGATCATTTCATATAGCTTTATATATTTCTGTGATAGTTCGATAACTAATTTTTCAGGAGCTTGAGGGAGTTCTTTATCATTATATGGATCGCAGTGTTTAGCAAACCATAATCTAAAGAATTCTTTGTCTATATTTTCAGGTTCTAACCCTTGTCTTAAATGAGATTCATAACTATCTTTGAGCCAAAATCTTGAACTATCTGGAGTATGAATCTCATCTATTAATAATATTTGGCCAGTTTTCTCATCTATTCCAAATTCATATTTTGTGTCAGCTAAGATTAAACCATGTTCTTCGGCTTTTCTTTGTCCATACTCAAATAAAGCTAGTGCTTTTTTAGATGTAAAATCCCATTGTTCTTGAGTTAACCAACCCTCCTTGACTATATCAATCGCTGAAATAGGTCTATCATGATCAGCTTCTTTAGTTGTTGGAGTTAGAATATTTTCAGGAAGCTTTTGGTTTTTAACTAAGCCTTCTGGTAAAAGATTTCCACAATAATCTCTTTCACCTTTTTCATAATGTGTCCAAAGAGACGTTGAAGTAGAGCCAGTAATATATCCTCGTACAACAAACTCAATAGGAAGAACTTTGCATTTCTTTG